>CAYFGG010000132.1:0-2395 GCA_964342795.1 uncultured archaeon
GATAATGTCTCTCCATCCTCTTTCAAGTTGAATTTAAGCTGAAGTTCTGGAGCCTCATAATCAGGTTCTTCTGCACTTGTTTCTTGAATAATTGCAAACAGTGCAAATACGAAAACTGCGATTACTGGAAGTGCTAAAGCCTTTCTCATGGGCCCCATCCATTGGGTTTGTTTTATTAAAGTTCTCTTCTTCTTAAAGCGATAACAATAATAGCAAGCATCGAGGCAAGAATCTCAAACCCAGGTACTGGTAATTCCAGACTATCATCTTCTGAACTACCGCTGCCTGAACTTGGCAAATCACCAACCTTCACTATAATGGGAGGAGCTTGTGTAGACTCCTTATTTAACAAAGAAAAACTAAAACTAACTTGGTCCAATTTGGCATATTCATCATCTACATACCATGTGACCATGGTTGACATTACATCAGTACCATTGAAGTCATAAGCATATCCGTCTTCAACTTTAGGATATCCGCTGCTTTGTTCAAGGTTATTCAGTTCTTCACCACCTGGTAAAATTAAGGATATGTAGTTTCCACTAATTGCCTCTTCTGCCTTGGTATCCCAAGCTTGAACGAAGTCAAAACCAACTGTTCTTCCATCAATTTTGGATTTTCCAAATTTTATAGCATTTGAGCTAAAGGCAACACCACTATCAAAAGTCACATTATCATAATAAATTTCGATATCAGAGAATGCCCAGTATTCGATTTCAATGTCAAAAGTAGCGCCTTTTTCAGCAGAAGTTATGTTGAGATTTCCAACATCTCCAGTCCATTCACATGGTTCAGATTCAGCGCATTCGTGTGAACCTCCACCTTCATCGGAGTAATATGCTGCATCTTGTCCATCAATATTTAGCCTGAAACGATACTGAACCTGTGCATCGTAACTGTCATCCTGCCCTTGATCTGTTTCTCTCCACCAGAGGTTGAATTTGACAGGTCCGCCTAATCCTATATCAAAATTAACTCCATCTGTTGCAGTCCAAGTTCCCACGTCTTTCCATTCTCTAGTTCTTGTGCTATCAAATGGAGTAGTTGACGTCCAAGATCTTGGAGGGTTTTCCTTGATTGCCTCCTTCGTGCTATCACCCCAAGTCTCTGGTGATAAATCATTTGCTTCCTTCATGTTAAGGTGTATGTGCTCCATACCTCCAGTAAGTGCCTCATCTGCCGTGGAAGTTGGAATGAAGAAAATTGCCATTGCTACGAACATCAATACACAAGCTATACTCACAAGCCTTCTTTTCACAATTCAGTTAATATGTTGTTGGTTTAATCATTTTCGTTGACAAAGATTAATATATCCATCCTATCACAATCATGGATGAATATCCGGTGGCTTTGGATAGAATCGAAAAATATTTAGCACTAACTGAAAAAGCACTTGGTAAAGTGTCAATAATAGGTGAATCAGAAAGTGATAGTTATTCCAAAGCACAGGATATTCTGGAGATGGTAGGCGCTTATCTCTCAGATTCAAAGTATTTTCTGAAGGAAGGTAGAGGTGATGATGCCTTTGCTGCAATAAATTATGCACATGGTTGGTTAGACTGCGGAGTCCGTCTCGGTTATCTTGATGGTAAGGGTGATTGGCAGCTTTTTACCTTGAGTAGTTAATTAGCTCCGATACGGATTGCTCCATCTCTGTAGTGAATGTGAATATTATTCCTCATGTATTCAGCTATATTGCAAAGAGAAACATAAACATCATCCTCTTTCATTTTGAGTGCTTTTGCTGCTTTGCTCGTAGACCATGCATTCTTTACGAAGTCATGGAGTTTCAAATATTCATAAACTTTCACATCTGCAGGCGACAAATCACTGAGTGCCATTGTTAGCACAGATATAATGAGGGTGTTTAAATCTATTTATTTTCTAAATACCTGATAACATGGCTTTCACTTTCGCTCAAAGGATACATTTGTTCACCTATCGTTTCCTTCCATAATCTGAAAAATGAACCTTTAAGGTAGTCATTGATGAATCTGGGGTGGATGTATGATCCTCTGCAAACTGCAGGAGTATTGCCTAATTTAACAGCTACTTCTTTCACCATCTTTGTGACATTCTTTTTGCGCTGTTTCTTGTCATCTTTTTTCTTGAAATTTATGAGCTTCTCAGCCGCGAGTTTTGTACCTCCCCAAGTTCTGAAGTCCTTTGCAGTGAACTTCTCACCAGATATCTCTTGAATATATTCATTAACATGATAGGCTTTCACGTCATTTCTTTGCCCGTCTTCGTCAAAGAATAGAAATAAATCATCATTCTTACCCTTCTTTGCATCTTTACACATCATTATCAGAGCAGGCAAATCAACTATCTCTTCATCGTTTATCTCAATTTCATGTTTCTTGTTGCTCTTGCCAACGAAAGTGAATTTCCCTCC
>CAYFGG010000133.1:0-2390 GCA_964342795.1 uncultured archaeon
GTAGATGGAAGAATTGTAAGTTCAGGTGACAAGAACCTAGCTCTGGAATTGGAAGAAAAAGGATATGACAAAATCATAGAGGAAGCTAAAGCCTAAATGAAAGCTATAGAACAATTTACAGCGGATTTTGAAAACATAATGAAATTGTCTGATGACAATCTAAGCAACCTTAGAAAAGATTCATTTGATGAATTCACAAAGAGCGGTCTGCCAACGAGAAAAGAAGAATACTGGAAATATTCTGATCCCTCTATTATCTCAAAGTTTGAATTTGAATTGGGCACCGCTAGCAAACACGATGAAGATGAATATGATATCATATTGGTGAACGGAAATATTGTTAAGGCATCAAATGGTTGTAAAATGGGAAGTATTCCTGACGGGATAAATGCAGGTGATATTACCGAAAGATTGTTAGAGAAAAAAGAGAAAACTTTCCTGAATTTGAATAATGCATTTACAACAAATGGGCTTTACGTTATATTGAACGAGAATTCAAAACAAACAATAAAGATTCTAAATCTTGTGAATAATGAAAAAGCTACACAGGCAGTCCATCCCCGTATAGTAGTAATTGCAAATAGAAATAGTGATTCACATATATTTGAAGAGATTCGAATTGTCGGGAACGGTACTAATTTCATAAATTCAGTGACAGAATTTTTCATAAAAGATGGAGCAAGTGTAGAGCACATAATTGTTGACGATTATGCAAATGACACATATCATGTTTCAAATGTATGTGCAAAGCAGAGTAAAGACAGTAACTTTACATCGCACAATTTCTCAATGGGAAAGAAATTCGCAAGAAGGGATTTCAACATTGAATTGAATGAGAGTGGGGCAAATTGCAACCTATTTGGACTGTATTTGGTGGATGAAGAAAATCATATTGACCATCATACTACTATTGAACACAAAGATGCTCACTGCAATAGTAATGAGAATTACAAGGGAATATTAGGTGGTAAATCAACTGGTGTTTTCAATGGAAGAATTCACGTTCATCCAGATGCGCAGAAAACAGATGCCATACAAAATAACAGGAATTTACTACTCAGTGACGACGCTATAATACATACGAAACCAGAACTAGAAATATATGCTGATGATGTTAAATGTACACACGGGGCCACTGTTGGACAATTAGATGAAAGTGCATTGTTTTATCTGAGATCAAGGGGATTAAACATAAATGAATCACAGAGAATGCTTATGAGAGCCTATGTGGGTGAAGTTATTGATGAAATTTCTAATGAACAGATTAAAGATGAACTTATGGAAATGATTCTTGATCGATTGCCTAACGGTGATTAAATGCTAAATGGATCAATAAAATCTGATTTTCCTACATTAAATCAGAAAATAAGTGGAAATGACCTTATTTATCTGGATAATGCAGCAACTACACAAAAACCTGTTAGCGTGATTGAAGCTATTGAGAACTACTACAAATTGATTAATTCAAACATACATAGAGGAGTTCACACATTGAGTGCTAAAGCCACAGAAGCATACGAAGACGCACGTTCAAGAGTTGCCGAATTCATAACTGCTCAAGATAGAAAGGAAATAATATTTGTGAGAGGGGCAACGGAAGCAATCAATCTTGTTGCACACAGCTACGTTAAACCGATTTTGAATGAAGGCGATCAAATTATTATTTCCCAAATGGAACATCATGCCAACATTGTTCCATGGCAAATCATTTGTGAGGAAAAAAACGCTGAACTAAGAATTGTACCCATTAACAATAAAGGTGAATTGATACTATCAGAGTTTGAAAATCTACTAAATGAAAAGACTAAGTTTGTATCTATAAATCATGTTTCAAACACACTTGGAACTGTAAATCCTGTTGAAGAGATTGTAAGAATCGCCCATTCTAAGAATATCAAGATTATGATTGACGGGGCACAAGCTGTACAGCACATGCCTCTAGATGTAACTAAAATTGATTCGGATTTCTACTGCTTTTCAGGACATAAGATGTATGCACCAACTGGAATTGGAGTACTGCATGGTAGAATGGAATTGTTAGAAGGGATGCCTCCTTACCAAGGAGGTGGTGACATGATTAAATCAGTCACTTTTGAAAAAACGATTTACAATGACATACCCAATCGTTTCGAGGCTGGAACTCCAAATATATCTGGAGTAATTGGATTGGCAAGTGCTATTGAATATCTAACCGAAATAGGGATGGAGGATATCTATAAACATGAAAAAGATTTGCTAGATTATGCAACTCAAGAGATAAAAAAAATAGAGAAAGTGAAAATAATTGGAAACGCTAGTGATAAAGCTAGTGTGTTGTCATTTGTAATAGATAGCATTCACCCTCATGATATTGGAACTATAATGGACAAACATGGTGTTGCAATAAGAAC
>CAYFGG010000134.1:0-2363 GCA_964342795.1 uncultured archaeon
AATCTGGATCCAATGGGAGTGCATACTGGGGAATCTATAGTTGTAGCTCCGTCACTCACGCTACCAGACACAGCATATCAAAAACTGAGGACTTCTGCACTAAAAGTAGTGAAAAGCCTAGGAATAGTGGGCGGATGTAATGTCCAATTTGCCTATAATTCAAAAACTGAGGATTATATCTTAATAGAAGTAAATCCAAGAGTCTCGAGGTCATCTGCATTAGCATCAAAGGCAACAGGCGTACCTATAGCTAGGATAGCTAGTATGCTATGCATTGGACATAAATTGCATGAGCTGCCAAATAGAGTAACTGGTAATACAAGTGCAGCATTCGAACCATCTATAGACTACGTAGTTATCAAAATACCAAGATGGCCATTTGACAAATTCAAACTTGCCGATAGAAAATTAGGAACACAAATGAAATCTACGGGCGAGACTATGTCTATTGGTCGGACATTTGAAGAAGCTCTGATGAAGGGATGGAGGTCAATAGGTCAAGGTTTAGGGTATCCTGAGATAATCAATTGGAAGAAAGAAAAACTTGAAAAATTCCTTGTCGAACCTAACGATCAAAGATTGACAGTTATCTGGAACTATCTAAAACGAAGAAATGCTAGTAATAGAAGAATACAGAAGACCTGCGAATTAACAGACTTTCACCCATTTTTCATTGAAAGAATAGCGGACTTAGTTAAAATAGAGAACCAATTAGAAAAAACAAAAGGTAGAATACCAAAGGATATACTAATTAAGGCAAAACATAACGGTTTTAGTGATTTACACATATCAAAATTAACAAAGAAGAATGAAGAGTCAATCAGAAATCAAAGGAAAAAATTAGGAATAACTTCATCATTTTTAATGGTAGATACATGTGCAGGGGAGTTTGAAGCCAAGACGCCGTATTTCTACTCAACATATTCTGATGAAAAAACCGAATATGATATTGGGAAAAGTATAGTAATCCTTGGATCAGGTCCGATACGAATCGGACAGGGAATTGAATTTGATTATTCTACAGTTCATGGAGTTCAGGCTGTTAGGGAAGCTGGATATGAAGCAGTCGTAGTAAATAACAATCCTGAAACAGTGTCAACTGATTTTGATGCTTCAGACAGGCTCTATTTTGAACCACTAGATGGTGAGGCAATCTTCGAAATATTAGATGTTGAAAAACCATACGGCATTATTTTGCAATTAGGAGGTCAGACTGCAGTTAACCTAGCCTCTGAAATTGAAAAATATATCAAGGATGAAAAATTAAAGACAAAAATCTTAGGAACAAAAGTCAAACACATGGATGCTGCAGAAGATAGAGGACAATGTGGAAAATTAATGCAAATGGCAGGGATTAAAATGCCTGAATGGGCTGTAGCTAAAAGCTCAGATGAAGTTGTAGTTCAAGCTGAAGAAATCGGATATCCTGTCTTAGTTAGGCCATCCTTTGTACTTGGAGGAAGAGGAATGGAAATAGTTCATAATGATAAACAACTTAGAAGATATCTAAAACTAGAAACACATGCAACACCCGAAAAACCCGTATTAGTTGATAAATTTCTAGAAGGCGCCATAGAACTTGATGTTGACTTAATCTCTGATGGAAAGAATATCATCATTGGTGCTATTATGGAACAAATAGAAATGGCAGGTGTCCACTCTGGTGACAGTGCCTGCGTTATGCCGCCTCAATCTATTTCTAAAAAATTAGAGGAAGAAGTTGTCAAAATAAGTAACAAAGTTGCAAAGAAAATGAAGATTATCGGGGCAGCAAATCTTCAATTAGCAATCAAAGGATCCGAGATATACCTCCTGGAAGCAAATCCAAGGGCCAGTAGAACACTACCATTTGTTAGTAAATCAACAGGATACCCTCTAGCTAGGTTGGCTGTAAAGGCTATGTTGGGTGATAAGCTAGACAAATTACCTACTTTGATTAAAATGGAGGGAGCCTCCGTAAAAGTACCGACTTTCTCATGGCTGAAAATAACAGGATTAGATACCGTGCTTGGACCAGAGATGAAATCAACTGGGGAAGCAATGGGGCACGGCCCTACTTTTGGTACTGCTTATCTAAAAGCGATGAAAGGTGGTAACAAGACTATACCTACTAATGGTACTGTGTTCCTTTCTGTTTCAAACAAACTAAAAGTCGAATTTAGTGACATTGCTGAGGACTTAGTTGATCTTGGTTTCAAACTGATTGCTACTAAAGGAACAGCAGCACACCTAAGAAAAAATGGAATCGATAGTAAAGTAATATGGCGTATATCTGACAAAAAACAACCAGATATCTTATCAGTAATGAGGAATAAACGTATTGATTTAATTATTAATTTACCAACAGGAAAAAGAGCTGCTAC
>CAYFGG010000135.1:0-2354 GCA_964342795.1 uncultured archaeon
ATCTTAGCATGGGTTGCCCTTTTAGCCCAAATAATAGGCATCTCTTGTGAAAAAACCTCATCGGGTCTCTTGTCAGCAAGTTCAAGACTTGTTATGACTATAAGACCATCTGGATGAGGACGTGTTTGGCCAACTTTCAGAAGAACACCTCTATCTACATCTAAATTCCCATTCAAAGTTTGATCGTCATCAGATATACGTAACTTCAAGGACAGAGGTCGCTCCTCCTTGATTTCAGCATGTCTCTTTGAACCACATTCATTGCACTTTACAATTCCTTGAAAACTAAAACCTCGTTTATTGGAAGTTCTGCTCTTGAGAACCTCATGCGGGCTCTCTTCCTCACACATATCGCAGTAAATCCAGATTTCGTCCATCAATGCTTAAAGTGTCGAACACCTGTGAAAATCATAGCAATATTATTCTCATTTGCAGCATCAATTACTTCTTGATCTCGAACTGACCCTCCAGGTTGAACAACTGCAGTCACGCCTGATTTCACCGCTTCATCAAGGCCATCCCTAAAAGGGAAAAATGCATCTGACGCCATAACTGTATTCTCAGCATTTGGTACAGATTTAGAAGATGCAATCCTAACTGAATCTATACGAGACATCTGTCCCGCTCCAATGCCTACTGTTCTCTGCTGTTTAGTAAAAACAATTGCATTGCTTTTGACATGCTTGACTATATTCCATCCAAATTGCAAACTTTTCATTTCATCAGCATTTGGTTCTCTAGCAGTAACAACCTTACACTCAGATAAATCTATAGAAACGTTGTCAGCTTCTTGAAACAACCACCCTCCATCAATTGAACGAAGCGAAGGTGTCCTCTGGTAATCTGAAAGTGGACCTGTCTGTAAAACTCTAAGGTTCTCTTTACTGGAAAGAATGGAAAGAGCTGAATTAGTGTAAGAGGGCGCGATTACTCCTTCCTTAAATGCTGACGTTATGGATTCTGCCAATTTTTCATCAACTTCACCATTTAAGGCTATGATTCCACCAAAAGAACTTTCGGGATCTGTTTTGATGGCTAAATCATAGGCTTTGAGTAAATCATCATCACTTGCTGCTCCACAAGGGTTGTTATGCTTAACAATCACTGCAGTTGGTTCATCAAATTCCATTACTGTTGCTAATGCTGCGTCAAAATCTAGTAAATTGTTATAGCTCAGTTGCTTGCCTTGAAGTTGTTCTGAATTAGCGACACATGCTCCATCAAACAAGGAATCTGTATAGAAAATAGAAGATTGATGTGGATTTTCTCCGTATCTTAGAGGAGGACTGCCAATACCTGTAATGTGAAGTGATGAAGGTAAGTCTTCCTCATCGAATCTTAATGACAACTCATTCTGAATCATTGTGTCATATTCTGCTGTATGTCTGAATGCTTTCAAGGCTAATTGCCGTCGTTGTTCCAAATTTGAACCACCTGACTCGATTTCTCTGTATATCCAATCGTAATCTGAGGGGTCCGTTACGACTGCCACTCTTTCATGATTTTTTGAAGCTGCCCGAAGAAGACTTGGACCGCCAATGTCTATTTGTTCTATCAGTTCTTCAGAAGATACTCCTTTCTTGACTGCTTTCTTGAATGGATAGAGATTGCAGACAACCATGTCTATCAACTGAATATTATGGCTGTTGGCTTCAGACTTGTCTGAATCTTGGGCTAAAATGCCTCCAAAAATTATGGGGTGCAAGGTCTTGACACGCCCTCCCATCATTTCTGGAAAATTCGTTACTTTCTCAATTGGTGTTGCAGAGATTCCATTTTCAGATAATTCTCTAAATGTTCCTCCTGTAGAAATTATCTCTATATCTCTTTCATCAAGCCTTTTAGCAAATTCTACAATTCCTGATTTGTCACTTACACTAATGAGTACCCGAGAAACGGATCTCCGTTTCAGATTCTGCCCTTCGTGTTCCATGATACTTATGTGCTGTCAGGAAGTTTTTTGAGAAATGACCCAGGTATTTCTTTTGACAAGTAGACTGTCGTTCCCGCTTTCATTATTACACAATCAGCTTCTTCAGCGGCTCTAACATCAGCCAACAAAACAACTGGCTTTCCAATTATATGGCGGCCTGCTTCCAAAGCGTTCAATCTGGTGCTAGAAAGGTGGACCATATTTCTGTCTCCAGGATATAATCCATGCTCCAAATACTCGTCTGAATCTTCCTTTGAACAAGCAAAATAGAGGTGCTCTGGATTTTGATCAGTGGGCAAATCCAATTCCAAATCAAGAGTATGTGCATATGTTGCTCTCAAACGTCCGTTCTTCAATTGATAACGTCCCTTTGGATCTGTTTCTACTACTGCTTGTAAATGCTTAGTTTCTAAATAATGAA
>CAYFGG010000136.1:0-2337 GCA_964342795.1 uncultured archaeon
CAATTCTAAAGTTTTATTAAAAGGTCAAAATAGGAAGAACTCCAATGGCTAAAAGAGACTATTACGAAATCTTGGGAGTGTCAAAAGACGCAGATGAAAGAACTATCAAGAAAGCGTACCGAAAACTAGCCAGAAAACATCATCCTGATGCAAGTGATGAAAGTCCTGAAATCGCAGAAGAGAAATTCAAAGAAGTATCAGAGGCCTACGAAGTATTAGCAGACTCAGAAAAGAGAAGCAGATACGACCGATTTGGACATGACGGTGTTGACTTTGGAGGTGGTGGATTCTCGTGGGATCAATTTAGTCATGGAGCTGACATATCGGACATATTTGGTCAATTATTTGGAGGAGGACAGAGAGGTGGAATGGGAGATATATTCTCACAATTCTTTGGGGGAGGTCAAAGAGGGCCAGACAATAGAGGCAATGATCTAAGATATGACATCACCATGACTTTGGAAGAAGCGTACAACGGTATGGAAAAAGAAGTAGAGATACCACGTGACGGAAATTGTCAGAAATGTAACGGTTCTGGTGCTGCTGAAGGAGGGAGTGCAAAGACGTGCAACACTTGTGGAGGGCAAGGTATGGTAAGAAAAATGATGAGAAGAGGATTCATGCAAACTGTAACAACGGATGCATGTTCCGATTGTAGAGGATCTGGAAAAGTCATAGACAAACCATGCTCAGATTGTAAAGGTTCTGGAATTGTACCAATCAAAAAGAAAATAAAATTGAGAATACCACCTGGAGCAGACGATGGATTTAGGCTTAGAATGAGAGGGCAAGGAAGTGCCGGGCCTAACAATGGTCCTAAAGGTGATCTTTACATCGTTGTAAATGTCAAGAGACATGACATTTTTCAAAGACAAGACAATGAAATTATACTTGATCTTGAACTTACTCCTGCTCAAGCCGTATTGGGAGATAATCTGAAAGTTCCCACACTTTCAGGTGAAGTTAAATTGAAAATACCCTCTGGAACCCAAACTGGAGATGTCCTTAGACTGAAGGGTAAAGGAATGCCTGAAATGACAAGACCTCATATCAAAGGACATCAGCATGTAAGAATAAATGTTAAAATGCCTAAACCTAATAGTAAAACGAGAAAGATGTGGCAAGAACTTAGAGAATTGGACAATGAGAGCCCATCTTTTCTGGATAGAATGAGGAATAAATTTGGCTGAAGACGAAGACTTTGAACAGGATAGCGAAGAATATCGAAAATGGAGACAAGGTGATGATAATGACAAGTATGCATCTTCGAGAACCCCGACCCAAAGCGGTTCATCGAGCGGAGAATACAATATACCTCCAGCCACCGATACGCCTACTGTTTCTCAGGGGGACGATGGAACTGAGAAAATATTCTGGATTGGAATAGCAGTAGCAATCGTATTGGTTTTTGGAAGTGGAATAATGGGAATTTATCTATTCATGTCAAGTGCAGAGGAAATGGAAGGATGGCCAACTGCAGAAGGAAGCGTGTCAGAAACTTACTACACCGACGGGTACACCGAAAAATGTGAAGATGAAAATGGTGATGGATACGAAGATGACTGGGAGTGCTATGACATTTTCTGGTGTCAAATAGATGTGAGCTACAATTTTACTGTTGAATCAGAAAAATATTTCAGTTCTGAAGTGATAGATGGAAACTACGGCGAGGATACCTGTCAATCTGAACTAGAGAACAAATACCAAATAAATGGACCTGTGAAAGTTCATTATGATCCTGAGAACCCCGGAAATAATTACATAGAGAATCCGCCAACTTCAGGATTGGCCTTTGTCTTTTGCGCAATACCTTTCGTAGTCATATTCTTGGTAGTCATAGGATTTAGTATGGTAGGCAGGGCTACTGGGTATTCTGATCCATTCTCGCGTGGTTTTGCCCATAGAGGATGGGACCGCCGTGGTGGATATGGCTTTGGAGGTTTTGGAAGAAGAGGTAGATGGGGCAGAAGTGGTAGGAGATCTGGTGGAGCAAGAAGGAGAACCACCCGTACAAGATCAAGAAGACGTTGATGTCTCTCAATAATGAAAATAGATATTGACAAAGATATACGAAAAGCAAAGACTATATCCTCAAAATTTTACCATAGTCCTAAGATTTACAAAAAACTTAGAAATTTATTTGACAAAAGTTGGCAATTCATTGGTGATACCTCACTGTTAGACAAGAACAATGCTCATCCTGGAATTCTTTTGGATGGAATGCTGAATGAACCATATCTGTTGACAAAAGGAGATGGAAAAATCAAATGTTTGTCAAATGTCTGCACGCATCGAGGAAATGTAGTCTGCAATGATTCTTGTAATACTAAGACCTTA
>CAYFGG010000137.1:0-2334 GCA_964342795.1 uncultured archaeon
GGTCTGGGTTCATTCCTCTTTTTTTCATTTCTTCCACTAATGAATCATAGCGCTTGTATAGATATTTTCCTTTATTGTAAAAGAAAGTCACATGCCCCTTGTTCAAAGTATATTTCTTAGGAATATTTGCAAGCGTTTTTTCCCAGTTCTTGGACTTCATTGACCTTTGTAACGAACTACCAACCATGAATATCTCTCTATATTCAGCAACTAGGTGTTGATCTGATAATTCAGAAGGCAGAACTAAGTTAATTCTCGTCATATCCTAAGTGACTTTGCCAACGATTATTGAAACTTCGTACAGGATCATTAGTGGTATTGCAAGTAGAAATTGTGATATCACATCGGGCGGCGTTATCATTGCCGCTAGGATGAAGAATACAACAACTAGATGGCTACGATATTGCGCCAGTTGTTCTGTAGTTGTCAATTCCAATCTTAACATAAGTGTGACGATAAGTGGCAATTGGAATGTTATTCCCAGAGAGAAAGTAAGTAGGAAAACAAAATGGTAGAATGCACTTAGGCTATAGGTTGTTTCCAGACCTGCCTCAGCAGCATCATTCTGTAAGTATTCTAGGACTGTAGGCAGCATCAGTTTCAGTGAATAGAGCATTCCAGCTGTGAAAAGTATAATTGATATCAGAAAGACCAGAGTTAGTGTTGAGAAATCAATATCAGGCAATAATGATCTTTTCCTGATGACATGCCATGTGTTGATCATCACCAGCATAAAAGTACAGGAAATAGCAGCATATCCAGCAACTCTCATCTTGAGTAACAGATATTCAGCTGGTGAGAGATAGATCAATGTCGCGTCTTCAGGAAGTAGTTCCTCAGCAAGCCATTCAATTACATCTGGGGCAATATAGAATACCGACGCGAAAACGAGAACAGCCAACAGGAAATACATCCAGGCTTTGCCTTGGAGACTTTCCACGATATCATCGTAAGCCGCTGTTTTTGCCACACTACTTCATTTGGGGAGGGGATTTGGACTTTCCCCCGCAAGTCTAATTTACCTTGCTACTCGTGGTAACACATGATTGGCACCACTGAGGCATTAATCATTGGCGGAGTAGTTCTCCTTCTTTTCGGAGCCAAAAAGCTACCGGAACTAGCCAAAAGCATGGGTCAATCAAAAGCCGCTTTCGATGAAGGTCTGAAAGAAGGGATGTCCTCAGAGGAAGATGAGGATGACGAATCGTGAATCACGTTACAACATAAACAATATCCTTGAATTTATACGGGACAACATTTTCACAATAATCATAGTATCAGTTCTTACTTTTCTGGTAGATTACAACAACGTTTTTGCTGGTTCAGATGAGATTTATTATGTTGCAGCGACCGCAGCGGTCCTTTTTGGTCTGGCAACTCTGATTGACAAGTACAGAAACCCATTCCGCTATGATCCACCTTATTTTCTTTTTGTGAAAGACCGTGATGAACAATTGATAGTCATGGAACCTTTTCTGGATCTCCTTATGACAAGATTAGGTTTCATTAAGCCTGAAGAATTTGTCAATGTGAGGTACACTATCTATCCTGAACTGGATGTAGGTCTTGATATGGATCCTACTTCAGGGAAGATATCAGGATATCCGTTAGAGGTAGGTAACCGAACATCAGTTGTAAAGATGAAATTTTTAGGCGGAGAATTCTCTACTAAGGTTAGAATTGAGGTCGTTGATACAATAAGAGATAAGGTCCAAAAAGTAGGAGAGAAATTTGCTCCACCACGTACAGTAGCTCAATTACTTGCAAGAGAGGAAGACCTGATGCAAAGAGAGCGAGATTTAGATTCCCGTTTCGATTCTAAGAGGAAGGAGATGGAATCAGAGTACGTTTCAAAATGGAGGACCTTGGATGAGAAGTTTGAAGTTGAAAGATTGAATTTTTCAGATACATTGAAACATACAGAAGATACATATGAGAGAAAATTAGATGAGAAGGAGAAGCGAATTCAACAATTAGAGGATGAATTGATGAGCGGTGCCCAATCTAGAGAGGCAGATTTTCTTGAACGTCAAAATAAGCTGATAGAGAAGTTGAAGGCAAGTGAAGAGAGAGTCGCAGAACTTGAACTTCTTTCAATGGAGACTGGTGCAGCAGCCGCAGACCTTGAAGAGGAGTACATCGAAATGTTTGATACTTTAGCGAGCGGTTCTGATGGTGAAATTGTGGAAGAAATCAAAGAGGAAGTCAAAGAAGAGCCGGTCGAAGAAGAACCAGAGGAAGAAGAATACGCTTATGTTTCTATGACAAGGACAGAACTCGTGGAATTAGCAGAGAAAAGAGGCTTGCCAGTTTCTGGAACTAAGAAGGAAATCA
>CAYFGG010000138.1:0-2333 GCA_964342795.1 uncultured archaeon
TTCCAAGTGATTGCTTGGACATACCAGCACCCATTGTACATCGAGGAGATGAATTGTGCTCAGGGAAAGGCACATTGGACGTAGCAACACCCAATATCACCATTGGATCCACCTCCATGTGAGTGTATTGATGTGTTTTCTTGTTGTCTTTCAAATCCTCACTGTTTAGTGCGATAAGGCAATTTTCTTCTTCTTCAGCATCGATATATTCTACGACTCCCTTTTCCAGTAGTCCTTCCCAAGGAATCTTACCCTGCTGTACAGCTTCCAAGTCGCGTTCCTTTAGGCTCAATTTGTTATTTCTTTCAACAACAATTAGAGGCCTTCTGATTCTACCCGGATCACTGTTAATAACAACATCATTCAACGAGTCATCATATCTGACATTGACGACATTGCTAATCATATTCTTTCTTCGGCGCTGTATGATTTCAGCAACTAGGTCCTTCGGTGCTTTATGTGTTCCAATTAAGTCACCATTGAAGTACACTTTACCTTGCTCAGCTTCCCCTTCTACAATGGGTTGGATATCGAGTTCATCAAGAACTTCTCGAACTTGATTATCAGGTAGATTTTCTGACACATCAACCATTAAAGCTAAATTTTTGACCAATCCACAATTTTGTCCTTCAGGAGTCTCATTGGGACATAATCTACCAAATTGTGTAGGGTGCAAGTCCCGAGCCTCAAAATGAGGTTGTGACCTAGTCAATGGGGAGATAACTCTTCTTAGATGTGAAAGAGTTGACATGTTACAAGTCCTATCCAACAATTGTGAAACACCAGCTCTTCCTCCAGTCCAGTTACCTGTTGCCATGGCATGCATAATCTTGTTTGTCAATACATCCCTTCGGACAGCATGATGGACACGGTTCTCTTTTCTCTTGGAATAAGATCTTTCCATTTGGTATTTCATGTCGTTTAACAGTGCCTGAAGTCCAGAACGGAAAAGTTCTTCCATAAGATTTCCAGCTAGTTTTAATCTCTTGTTAGCGTAATGATCTTTATCATCAGGTTTTCTTACTCCTCGGTTAAGTTCTAGAACTTCTCTCGCCATTCGGCCTAAGAAAACAGCTTTCTTCAGTCTAGCTTCATAATTCGTGCTTAAGTGCGGAAGAAGTGTATTATCAAGTATGTAATTTATTCTCTTTTTCCTGTATTCTTTGGATTGACCTGCTGCAAATCTTCTCTCCAAGTATTCGAGGGCCTCTTGAGTAGTGTAGATTCCCTCAGTGCTGTGAATTTCTTCGATATTCGCTAAAATCAGGTTTTGCATTTGAGGATTGTCAGTTATAGCCTGCATGATGTCATCTGCAGATTCCATTCCAAGAGCCATCATCAGGACAGCAAGGGGCACTTGCCCGGAAGCGACAGGTATCGAAACCTGAAGTATCCCGTCCTTTTTCTTTTCAACAACAGTTAGCGCTCTGAATCCTTCTCTTTGTGAGAAAACCTTTGCCAATTCAGTCTGTCTCTGGTAGCGTTGTTCACTCTCCACCATAACTCTGTTAGGTGCCAAATCCTCCAAACAAACCAAAACTCTCTCAGTTCCATTTACGATAAAGTATCCGCCAGGATCCTGAGGGTCTTCTCCTTTCAGTCTCAGACCGTTCTTGTATTCTTCATCACTTGACCCTTCTCCTGTAAGATAGTTACGGTGTAAATTACACAGAATCGATTTGACCATGACAGGCATGTTTCCAATCTCTTCCTCAACTTCCTCAATCTCTATTCCTTCTTCTACAATTGTAAAATTGAGATATATTGGAGCGGCGTAAGTCATGTTACGCAATCTTGCCATCATGGGTATAGACTCAGTCTGTGAACCGTTCGCCTCATAGACGACCGGTCTTCCAATTCGTATCTTACCAAGTTCTACGAGAACATCAAGATCTCCCAATTCAAGCCGTATCGCCCCTTTCCTTGCCTCATCAGCTCCAACAGATATATTGTCTACGACTCTTTGCATCCAAGGTGCTGGATTTGCGTCGTGTGGTAAGAAATCATTGAATGACCCCAATTGGTGATTGACCAGTGCAGCACTTGGTCCAGCAGTACTTCTGCTCTTGAAGAATGATTTTATCAATTCTCTATTGTTCATTCCTCGACCACCAACCTGTACGCTATGTTCACTCCAGCATTGTCACTAAATCTATGAATTTCAATTACATCACCTGGTTTTGCTTCACTACCCATTTTTTTCAGAGCACCTAATGCAGGGTCCTTCAGAAGAATCTTAGGCAATTGGAACTTGTTCATTTGAAGCGGCTCCAATTTATTTTCGATTTCAGATTCGTCTAGCAATACATGCTTCGGTACGAGCTTGTTCAGCC
>CAYFGG010000139.1:0-2332 GCA_964342795.1 uncultured archaeon
GCAATGGCACGCTGGCAAGAAGGCGAATCCATTACTTCCCGTTCAGTAAAATGAAAATCCCAGATCACCTCCGGCCACCACTTGAGGAGCAATTAGCAGACCAATCGAACTCGGATGATTTTATCGTGATTCGCGGTTCAGCTTTGGGTTATGGTCTTTTAGGAGAAGAAGAAAAACGTGATGAGCTGATATTGAGTTCACTGAAAACTCCTGAGCCCGAATTGGAAGGTAACGAATTGGCAAGGGAGTTACAGGCAAGAGCTGCCGGCTCGGTTTTGTTAGATAATGATGCCACTGAATTGTTAGATAGGGCCAAAGAGTTATTCGAATCTGAATTGGAGAAAGCATTGCCCGAGCTTCCCGACGACATTCAGATTGATGTCGCCACTGAACCTCTGAAAAAGGCAAGACAGGCCCGGAGTGGACTGATGGAGAATGCGTTTTTACGCAGAGAATGGGCCACTTGCGTTCGAGAAGCTGAGCATGGCCGTTCGATAATACCAGACTATCTATTGTATCAACCTCATCGTGAAGGCTATCCGATTGAATTTGTAGCGAAAGGAATGCTGGAAAATGACAAGGATCTGGTGTCTAAAGGAGTAGAGATGCAAGAGGAATTCCTTCAATATGTAATTGAGGTTGGATACCTTAGACCTTGGGAAGAACCATACTTTGTGTCCTACGTAATATCTGTAATCTCTAGAACCTTACTTTCTGAATAACACTGAAACATTTTATATAGTCTCCAGCAGGTCTTGAATTCCCGAGGAGAATACTATGTACTCCACAATTTCTACAAGAAGCAAGCAGGTCCTTGTATGGGCCCTTATGTTCGTTCTCGTTTTGAGCGCATTCCCAACAACCATCGCAGACGAATCTGACGATGAGTGGTTCTACGACATAGAAGAGTCTGTAACCGATGAGGACGGAGACGGTAATGATGATACAATTGAGATAGGATATGATCCAGACACAGAGTGTAACTGTGATATCAACATCACAGTCTACGTAGATATTTATGATGAAGATGGGTATGTTGGATACATCTATGATTACCATACTATAAACAATGGAGAGTATGACTGGTTCAGTCAGGAATGGACTGCAGAATACAGTGGCACTTTCGATTTTTATGTAGAAATGTATGATGAATGGGGTAATTTTGAGGATAGCTGGAATACAACAGACATCGAATTAGAACCGATGTCAGGCTCATCTGATGAGACGATAAATGTAGGCAACTGGGTCCATGATAGTGATTATGATGACATCTATAATGATATTGAGTTTAGAGCAAATATCAAGGATGATGGCGTCGAAGATGTGGAAGTGAATGTAGAGTACTTTAATGGAGTAATTTGGACATACTATACCAACGGAACAACTGATGAAGACGGCATCTTCATGGTCAAGAACGCAACAACTGGAGAGTATCGTTATACTGCAGAGTATGATGATGAGGATCTCGAGGAAGAAACTGTTTCCTACACAGAAGTAGATACGGTCAATAATCTAAGCCATGACATGATTCTTCTCGACCTAGACGATGCAGGAGATTATGATGACATTGGTGCTATACTCTTTGAGGACGATGATACTAGTGATGAAGGTTACGTAGAGATATATGATGATAATGGTGATTTGTATGATTCAGGTAATACAGATACGGATTGGTATGGATACACAATTTATGCATTGTATGATGTTGAGAAAGGTAACTACACGTATGATTTCTATTATGAAGAGGATGGCGAATTGCTACAAAGTGGATGGTTGCATTCCTACGGAAGCACCAGCACCAATTATGACGAATGGTTTGAGGATTGGGATTATGAAACAAATGATACAAACGGTGATGGTGAGGCCAATAGCATTGTAGTGAAATATGATCCAAATACAGAATGTAATTGTACAGTTGAAATAGAAGTCGATTTCTCAGTATACAACAATGATACTGGAGATTGGGAAGACAGCGACTATTACAACCATGAGATAAACGGTACAGAAGTAGATTCATTCGAGACAGATGAGTGGTCACCAGACACGAATGGAAATTTTACTTTTGAATTTTATTTGTACGATGAGAACTGGAACTACGAGGATTCTTTCAATTTCACAGTTTATCTAGAGTGTGATGATGAAAACGATGACTGTGATGAAGACGAATGGTTTGAAGATTGGGATTACGATACCGAGAGTACGGATGATGACAATCTGGATGATACGATAAACATCGATTATAATCCAGACACGAGCTGTGACTGTGATGTGGGCGTCTATGTTTACATGGATGTTTACGAGAACGCTTCAGGAGATTGGGTAGATTATACAG
>CAYFGG010000140.1:0-2317 GCA_964342795.1 uncultured archaeon
AATGTAACAGTCAGATGGTAGCTATTCTACATCCAATGGAAATGGAACGTGAAGTGAGTGAAAAGAAATTACTCAAATCTGCATCTTTGGCTAAATCCCATGGTGCAAGAGCAGCTTTGGTCATAGCTGGACGAGGTGTAGGGCCTGATACTGCAGGAAGGATCCTGAGAAAACAGCAGAGTGATGATTCTGATTTAGTAAAATCCATAATAGAGGCAGAAATCACCTATGCTCGAACCCGTAGATTCTGGGATTGAGTCTAACTTAAATATATCATTGATTAGAGGAAATCGTGAGTAGCGGTCGTGAAATCAATGCGGCAATTCCAGTCACCGTTTTTCTACTGATATCAGTTTCATTGTATGGACTATATGACAATCTTTCAGGGGAGGATGAAGGGTCTGAAATGGACTTGATAGATCCCGTATGGGACTATGAACATGATTCAGAGAGTGGTTATGGTTCTGTAACTGGAGGTTTCGTCTACCGCGGGAGTAATGTTCCAGAATTGTCTGGAAAGTATGTCTATGGGGATTTCATCATGGGAAAAATTTGGGCACTTGAGATGGTTGATGGTGTTGCTGTAAATGAAGTGATATACGATACCAAGCAGAATACCTCACTTACTGGTAATTCAAGAATTCCAATCTCTTCTTTTGGTGAATCTGAGGATGGAGAATTATTTTTCACTGATAGGAACACCGGTCAGATTTTTACCTTTAATCAGACCAACTCAGGTGATATTGTAGTTGAATTCTTCAAACCTGAGATATCGATTCCTTATTTGATTGGTTTGTATAATGCTGGAGATTCATCTGATAGGTTATTTGGGATTGAACAGACAGGCCGTATTCACTCAATAGGTGATTCGAATCAAACAGAGATTTTTCTGGATATATCTGAGAGAGTAGAATCCTCTGATTGGGAACAAGGATTACTGGGACTTGCATTTCATCCTGATTTTGAAAGCAATGGTGTTTTCTTCGTGACCTACACTACCTATGACGATGGAACTCTACGTCTTTCTAAATTCACTGAAGGTTCAGATGATGAAAAAGTGTTATTGGAGATAGAACAACCTTACGTTAATCACAATGGAGGTCACATTAGATTTGGACCTGATGGATATCTGTATGTTGGTTTAGGTGATGGTGGAAAGTACAATGATGCCTTTGATCATGCACAGAATCTAAAGACCTTGAAAGGTTCAATTCTTCGTTTGGATGTTGATGGTGACGAATATTCTATTCCATCTGACAATCCATTTGTTGGAAATGATAAAGGATATCGAGAAGAGATCTTTGCATATGGTCTTAGAAATCCATGGATGTTCAGTTTTGACCGTGAAACAGGAGATTTATGGGTGGGAGATGTTGGTCAAGACAAGTGGGAAGAAGTCAATATTGTGGTATCAGGAGGAAATTATGGTTGGGCCTTCCGTGAGGGAACACACTGCTTTGATTCACCCTTTGAACATTATGATGGTCACAGCTGTGGTGAGATAGATAGTTGGACTTTTGGAGCGTTTCTGTATGAGAGAGTATTACTGAATATTCCATTGATGGCTCTTCTTCTGGGATTGATTGGTGTTTCAACCCGATACAAAATCCAAATAGGTTAATTACTTATTCACTCGATTATGGATAATTGTGCTGAACGACAGAGAGAAGGAGCTGTATTCGCGCCAGATAACCTTGCCAGAAGTTGGCCTTGAGGGTCAAGAAGAACTGAATGATACTGGCATTCTGATAGTCGGTATGGGAGGTCTTGGTTGTCCTGTTGCTCAGTATCTGATAAGCTCAGGTATTGGTTATTTGACAATAATGGATCCTGACAAGGTAGAACTGTCTAATCTATCACGACAACCAATCTACACTGAGGAGGACGTAGGTGAATACAAAGTCAAATCAGCCAAACATACTTTGAGTCATCTAAATCCTAATGCAGTTATCAATGAAATAACTGAGAAATTGACCGAAGAGAATGCACTCACACATGCAAGTGCACACGATTTTGTTATTGATTGTACAGATGATATAGATTCAAGATATGTTCTTTCAGATATTTGTCAGTCTATAGGTAAACCATTGATTCATGGAGGTGTAAGAGCCTTTGAAGGACATGTCGGTGTTTTCCTTCCAGATAGTGGTTATTATCGTGCAATGTATCCTAAACCTCCTGCCCCGGAATCTGTGGCAGATTGTTCCGAAACGGGGGTTTTGAGTTCATTCGTGGGTTGGGTTGGTATGCATCAGGCTCTGATGGCAATTCATTTAGCTCTTGAGAGAGTAGAGAAATCATCATTTTTCTTTTTAGA
>CAYFGG010000141.1:0-2288 GCA_964342795.1 uncultured archaeon
ACCTCATCGTATATCTCAAGATCTTCTCCAGGTTTTGCGCTTATCAGCATCAACTTAGATATGTACTCATAACCACTTGAATAATACAATCGACCATCAATCTCTCTGACATCTGAGTACCATCGGCTTGTTGACATAGGAATTGCCAAAAGACCATCAGCCTCCCAATACTGGAATGCCTTGTGCTCATAAGTTGCCTCACTGTAAGAGTAAGACCAACCATTTTCTTCTTCTGGAGCTGGGTTCAATCTCAGAGAGCTGGCCAGTTTCGGATTTGAAAAGTCACTGACGTCAAAGATTGATATCTGGGTCACGCCCCATTCTAGACCCTCATCATCTCCTGCAATACCTATTGTTAGAAGATGATTATCTCCCATTGGATGAATATAAGTAGAAACACCAGGAATCTTCAATTCTCCTATAATTCTTGGGTTTGTAGGCTCACTCAGGTCTATAGTCCAGAGAGGATCTATATTCCTAAAAGTAACAATATAGGCCTTTTCACCAACAAAACGTGCTGACCATATGCGTTCGTCTTCTGCGATACCTCCTATGTGGCCTATTACATCATATTCAGTTCCTTCTCCATTTAGTCCTAGAACAAAGACATGGCTTAGCATAGGTTCAGGATCATCCATCCACCATCTACCCCACTGACCTGTTGTGGAGCAAACACGTATGTTTCCGTTGTACTCTGACAATGAAAATTGATCTTGAATAGTTCCATTTATTCGTCCACTTGCAATATAATCTGTCTGCCCTGGACTAGAAATGTCAAATACATGAAGATTGGTCATTTCATTATATTCACTTTCTTCATCACCCCAGAACCACCAGGAATCCCAAGCTGATTCTGCCATTACCATTACATTTCCTGAAGCATAGACTGTGGCCCAGTTGCTCAGAATATGATCTGCATTGAAACTGAAAGTGTCCTCTAACAAATCAAGTGTCAAGATTGATGTAACGCCTTGGCCAGCTCCATCAGAGGCTGCAGCGAAATCTTGGCAATTACCTTCGCCTGACTCTGAATACTTATGTGTAGTGATGTTAGATCCAGATTTTTCATAAATGCGAGGGATGAGATTGTCTAAAGGTGTACTATCAATAATCTTGTCGTTGTATTCAATTGTTTCATTCATTACTTCCATCCAGATTTGCTCTCTTTTGGAACTATCCCAATCAAGCTGCCAATATGTGCTGTAATCTGAGAAATCTAACCATGTTTTTAATCCATAAACATCCATCCAACCGTAAGAAACCATACGGACAGTACCTCCTGATTCTCTGGCAGTCTGATAATTGCCCTCGATATAGAGTTCTCTAATTACTTGTGGTGAACTTCTGTTGGTAAGGTCTAAGACTGTAATCTTAGTGAACGACGTTGTTCTGTAATAATAATCATATTCATAATCTATGTATTCCTCCTCAATGCCTGTAGAATCAGTGTCAGAATCTTCTTTTTCTTCTTCCTTTTCACTTGGAGATTCCTCTTTTTCTTCATCTGAAGTGTCTTCTTTATCTTCGCTAGATGAATCAGATGACTCCACTGAAGTCCCACTTGCAGGAGTGGGGGAATTCGATTTAGTTTCTCTCTTAAATTCAGCCTTCACTACCTCATCAAGAGGATGTTTTTCTTCATAATAACTATAGATATATACATTTGAATACACAACTGCCTTATCTCCTACCAGAAGCATCTCATTCGGATATCCCTCAATTGAAATATTAGACAAATAGGAAACATCACCGACTTCTGGAATCTCAAGAATGTGCACCTTACCTGAGGGGTAAACTCCCCAATCATTGTATCCTTGATTAACAAGATAAATGTAAGAACCATCAGTCTTGACGAAATCAGCCTCGTCTACCCCTTCTTCTTGATTATTAGTTCCTGAAAAGTCAACCCCCTCCTCGCCTCCAGATGAACTCTTTTCGGATGATCCTGTGCTTGGTGATGATTCCATAGCCCCATCTGAATCCATTGCCATTTCTGCTTCTTCAACCATAACCATATCATCTACAATTCCCCAGCCCCCATAGTAGTATGAGCCAGTTCCCAGAGTTACACGCATTTCTTCCTTTAGATGGTCTTTCAAGTCAATTTCAAGATAACCACAGGAATCGTATGTAGACAATGTTGGTGAACTGCGCGATCTATCTGAGAGAATACTTTCAAGATAGGTAGATTGTGATTGTGTGAGGCCTGTGTCTTGAGGTGTTTCTTCACTAGGAAGATAAGAAACTATAGAAATACCAAGAATAATAACTGCAAAAACTGCAAAAAC
>CAYFGG010000142.1:0-2284 GCA_964342795.1 uncultured archaeon
GGATTATAATCAATTTTATATAGAGGCCGGAGTAGACAACCTCAGGTTGCCTACTGCCCACGTGAATGTGATAGTTTAGGTGGCCGTTTGAGATAGAGGAGTAAGAAAATGTCGGTTGGAATTGAACCTTTAGGAGAGATGGTCCTCATCGAGCTTGAAAAAGCCGCTGAGAAGACAGCTAGTGGCCTTATGCTGCCCGAAGCAGCAAGGGAAAAAATGAATGTAGGTACAGTAGTAGCTGCAGGCCCTGATTCAGAGAATGTCAAGACAGGGGACAAAGTTGTTTACAAGAAATATGCAGGTACAGAGATTACCTGGGGAGACACGGACTATCTTTTGTTAAAATCAGAAGATCTCCAAGCGAAGGTAAAGTGAGGTGAAAAATGGCAAAACAGATGATTTATGGTGAAGAAGCAAGAAAGAAGTTGCTCGATGGAATAAACTCAGCAACAGACGCAATCAAGGTTACTTTAGGACCTAAAGCAAGAACTGTGGTTCTTGACAAATCCTTTGGAAGCCCTACTATCATCAATGATGGTGTTACGATTGCAAAGGACATAGAGCTACCAGATGCGTATGAGAACATGGGAGCTCAGCTTGTAAAGGAAGTTGCAAGCAAGGCACAGGATAATGCAGGTGATGGTACATCAACAGCAGCTATCCTTGCTCAGTCATTATCTTCCTATGGTCTAAGAAATGTATCTGCAGGAATGTCTCCTGTGAATTTGAAGAGTGGTTTTGACAAAGCAATTGGAACAGTTGTTGACCAACTAAAGTCAGCATCCATATCAGTTGAATCTAGTGAAGTTATCGAACAAGTTGCTTCTATATCAGCAAATAATGACCCTGAAATTGGTAAACTTATTGCAGATGCAGTTGACAAAGTTGGACATGATGGAATCATAACTGTCGAGGAAGCCAAATCTATGGAAACCAGCCTAAAGGTTGTAGAAGGAATGGAGTTTGACAAAGGTTATGTTTCTCCATACATGATTACAGATCGTGAGAAGCGTGAGGCAGTTCTGGAGAATCCAAAGATATTACTTACAGATCACACAGTATCTGCAGCTCAGGACTTGATTCCAGCATTGGAGGTCGCAGTCAAACAGAGCAAATCACCGCTATTGATAGTGGCTAAGGATGTTGAAGGTGAAGCTTTAGCAACACTTGTTTTGAATGTTGCTTCTAAGGTTGTGAAGGCTTGTGCAGTCAAAGCTCCAGGTTTTGGAGACGAACAAGGCGAACAATTAGAGGATATAGCCATACTAACAGGAGGAACAGTTCTTGTCAAGGATCAGGGTTCAGAGCTAAAGGACATAACTGAAGCCCACCTAGGAACAGCTGAGAAAGTTATCATCGGTAAAAACAAGACAACAGTCATTTCTGGTGGCGGTACAAAGAAAGCCATCAATGATAGGGTCGAGATTCTCAGAAGTCAGTCCAATGTTGCTACAAGCAAGTGGGATAAAGAGAAGTTAGACAAGCGTGTAGGACGTTTGAGTGGTGGTGTTGCAGTACTTGAGATTGGAGCAGCCACAGAAACCGAGATGAAGGAAAAGAAAGCTAGAGTAGATGATGCTCTGAATGCAACTCGTGCAGCCATGGCCGAAGGTGTCGTTGCTGGAGGAGGTGTAGCATTACTCCGTGCTTCCGAATCATTGGATAAGCTCGCGGGCAAATTGTCTGATGAGGAATCCGTCGGTGTAAAAATAGTAAGGGATGCCCTTGCAATTCCAGCACGTCAAATAGCAGATAATGCAGGTGAAGACGGTTCCGTTGTTGTTTCAAAAATCAAAGAAGGAAAGGGAAACTTTGGTTTTAATGCAAGAACCAACACTTATGAGGATTTGATGAAAGCCGGAGTAGTCGATCCAGTTAAAGTAACCAGAAACGCTATCCAAGCAGCAGGATCTATCGCAGGTTTGGTACTCACCACTGAGACTTTGGTTTCAGATATACCTGAAGAAAATGGGGCCGCTATGCCTCCAATGCCAGATATGGGAGGCATGGGTGGTATGGGCGGAATGATGTAGGGATTTTATCCTTTAATTTCCTTAAGTCTTTCCAGAACGATTTCTGCGTGCCCTCTGGCCTTTACTTTAGTCCAAGCTTCAGCTACGCTTCCATCAGGATCTATCAAGTATGTGGTTCTTACGACTCCCATGTATGTTTTCCCATACATTGATTTTTCCTGCCAAACACCGTAGTCACTCAGCATAGTACTACTCTCGTCCGCTAGAAGTTCAATTTCCAGTTTGTGTTTATCAATGAATTTGCAATGCTT
>CAYFGG010000143.1:0-2252 GCA_964342795.1 uncultured archaeon
GCACGCTAGAGAGATAGGTCTTGTGACAAGTATTGTAACTGATGCAGGCCTAACCGAAGTCCCTCCTGGTACAGTGACCTGTTTAGGCATTGGACCGGCGGCGGAAACTCAAATAGACTCAATTACGGGCGATTGTGCCTTGTTCTAAACCAAACATTTTATTTATTGCCGGTATCCTGAGTCCGTATGGCATTCTGGCGCAAAAAGGAAGAAAAGAAGAAATTCGATTATTCAGATGAGACAAAAGAATTATTTGCAGAAAGAGATGCCTTCTATGCTGAGCAGCGTAGGAAATTAGGAGGCGATTCTTCCAACCCTGAATTGTCCAATGAATCATCTCAAGAATCCAGACCTAAAGAGGAGAATCTGGATGATTTGTTAGGCGGTGGTGATTTCAACCCATACGTCAACAAAGAGGACACAAGCCCTGATATGAGTCAGAGCGTCCCATCATCATCTCCCCCTCAGTCTAGTGGAGTATCTGGATTCGTTTGTGTTTCTTGTGGTAAGGATTTCCAAGAGAAATGGGGTAAGTGTCCATCATGTGGAGGAGAGATGAAGAAAGTCGAAAGTGAAGTGCCCCCAGCTCCCGAGGCTGAATCAGCACCCACATTCACTCCATCCCCAGATACTGCGCAATCTCCATCTACAGATAATGCAGGAGGAGATCCGCTTGATGACTTGCTTGGAGACTTTGGTGCATCAGATGCATCTTCTTCAGACACAGATTCAGAAAGCGATGAAGCGTCTGGCGTTAAGAAGGTAGACGATGACGACTTGTCAACAGATTTCGGTAAATCAGTCTCAAGTCATAGTAATCGGAAAAGAGTACGAAAAGTTAAAAAAGTCAAGAGGCCCCGCAAGTCATTGTAGGGACACTCTCTGATGACAGAATCCGATGGTTTTCAACTGCCCGATACTGCAAAGGATGTTGGAATTGCAATAGGCAGCGTCGTAATAGTTTTCTTGTTGACATTTGCCTATAGTGGCAATTGGCCACCTATGGTCGTTATTGAATCAGGATCAATGGAACATGATAACAATCCGTTGTACGAAGAACCTGGATATACTCATATAGGAACCATAGATACAGGAGATTTAGTAATCGTAAAGAAGGCTGAGAAAGAAGATATAGTTACTTATTTGCAAGGAAAGAAAACAGGTTACAAAAAATATGGAGACTATGGTGACGTAATCGTCTATTACAAGAATGGAATAAGGGAAAAAGATGGACTTCCTGTAACTCCAGTTATCCATAGGGCTATGGCTTGGGTTGAGGTAGTTGATAAGGAGAATAAAGAATACTATATTCCTGAAATTGACCAAACATTCTACAACAAAATCGAATTGGCAGAGATAGGGTTAGGAGGAGGCGCCCATATCAAAGATCTTGAGAATTCAGGATACATAACAAAAGGTGACTCTAATGGAAACCCTCATCCAGATCAGTTAACCCATTATGACATCAATGGTAACGTCGTACAACCAGTTGATCCAGATTGGGTTATTGGAATGGCAAGAGGAGAATTGCCTTGGTTTGGTTTGATTAAGCTAAAAGTGACACAACCAGAGAACTACGACCGTGCACCACCTGAATGCCGCTCAATGCTCTGGTTTTCTGTTGTATTAATTTTGTTGGGACCTTATACTGCAGGTAGAATCTGGGAATCATATAATGAGAATAGAGGCCCAGCTCCTAAAAAGAAGGATAAGAGTTAGTTATAATTACAGCAAAATAAACACCAAATCCAGCATGAGTAAAGACCCAGCTGCGGCCAAGCGTGGAATTCCTCCCAAATCGGACTTTAAGGAATGGTATCCCTTCATAGTCGAGGCGGCTGAGTTAGTCGATAAAAGATATCCAATAAAGGGAATGGATGTTTGGAGACCTTATGGTTGGAAGGCCATGCGTTTAATCGATGATATAACGCATAGTGAGATGGAACGTACCGACCATGACGAGGTCAATTTTCCTTTGTTGATACCTGAAGATTTGCTTGAAAAGGAGAATAGGTTGGTTTCCTTGTTAAAAACTGCGAGAGAGAAAGGAGTTGACCCTTCCGAACTAAGAATGGATGAGGAAGCTGAGGGTTTCGCCAAAGAGGTGTACTGGATTCGACACGCTGGAGAGAGCGAACTTGACGTACCTATGTTTCTAAGGCCTACTAGTGAGACGGCAATGTACACAATGTTTCCATTATGGATTCGTTCACATGCAGATTTACCATTGAAGACGTATCAGATAGTTAATA
>CAYFGG010000144.1:0-2250 GCA_964342795.1 uncultured archaeon
ATTGTTGTTACAGGTCCAGGCGTTTTAGAGCAAATCCCTGCGATAATCGCCGAATTGGATATACCAGAGAGAGGTCTGATTGTCTGTGACAAGAACACACTTGAAATTGCAGGAAATCAGGTAATAGAGTATCTAGAGGCCGGTGGCCACCCGATGCAGAAAGTTGAGATTACAGGAGCAAATATAAGTGAATTAGAACGCGTAGAGTCATATTCAGATGAAGTAGATTTTCTTGTTGGTGTTGGTGGGGGCCGGCCAATTGATTTAGCCAAACAAGCCGGTTTCAACAAAGACATTCCATTCATTTCTATTCCAACGGCAGCTTCACATGATGGATTTGGTTCAGCTAGAGCTTCTATTCGACAAGAAGGTCATAAAACATCTATGCAGGCAATTCCCCCTATTGCAGTCGTGGCAGATACAACTATTATTTCCAAGGCTCCGAAAAGATTGTTGGCAGCAGGAGTTGGTGATATTGTCAGTAACCAGACTGCAGTTCTTGATTGGAAATTAGAAGGGCCAAAGGCAGATTACAGTGAATATGCCGCAGCACTTTCTGAAATGGCAGCTCAGTTAGTAGAAGATGGAATTGAGAAGGTAGCTAGTGGTACAGAAGAAGGCGTCAGATTGGTGGTCAAGGCTCTGATTTCAAGTGGTGTGGCGATGTCAATAGCAGGAACTTCACGCCCGGCAAGTGGCGGTGAACACAAATTTTCACATTGGTTAGATGCGAATTGTGATACCCCTGCATTACATGGAGAACAATGTGGCTTAGGATCTATAGTTACCATGCATCTACACGGAGGTGATTGGCAAAAAATAAGAGATACTCTGAAAGCCGTTAATGCTCCAATTGATTCAAAAAGTTTAGGCATAGATGATGAAATGGTATTATCTGCACTAGTAAATTCAAAAGAGATAAGACCACAACGTACAACTATACTTGACAAATCAACACAAACCCAGATTGAAGAAGCTGCTTTAGCTACTGGAGTTATCAGCTAATCTTTCTTCTATCTCAGTGGATATCCATAAAACTAGGATTGTGATTAGAATAATTGGTGTACTGATATGAAATCCTTGAGTGAACCATTCAGGTATTGCGTTCCCGGTTTTAGCAGACCAATATGACCATCCAACTAGAATTTCACCTATTATTATAGATATAATACAGCTATTTGCTCTTACTCTATTCCAGTAAAGTACTGCTACAGTTGTCGGGAAAAGAACGGCTAAACCAGTGAAAGCTTGTGAAACGATGTCAAAAATAGTATCAGGAGGATCATAAGCAAGTCCTAGTCCAATTATTGCTAGTATGATAATTAAACTTCTACCAATTTGCTTTTCATTTTCTTCTTTAATTTCAGTGATTGCAGGCAGACCATCTTTGGTTATTATTGAGGACATTGCCAGTATCTGTGAATCTGCTGTTGACATAAATGCAGCTATAGCACCTATGCATACTATAGCACCAGCCCATAGAGGTGCATACTCTGTTAGAACCAATGGCAAAATATTATCCGACTCATTTTTTGATAGGACATAATCGAACTCGATAATATTGCCATACACTCCAATAATCACAGGAAATAGAAAAAGTATAGGAACTACAGTAGGATACAACCAAGCAGCGGTTCGGATTGCTTTGTCATCTTCAGCAATATAAAATCTTGAGAATAGTTGTGGGAACATTGGAACAGTTATTGGCCACAATATAGTGAAAGAGAAAATAATCTCCCATGTGAAATTGCCTTCTCTAACGAATTTTTCTGGCTTGTTTTCCCAAAGTTCTCTTCCGGCTTCTCCAAAACCACCTATATCCTCATGCAAGAAGAATCCCAAAACAAATATTATCAATATTGAAAACATTAGGATTCCCTGAAATACATCAGTCATTGCCGAGGATTTCATTCCGCCTAACACTAGATAAATAATCATCACACACGTTAACAATAATGCACCTGTGAAGTAGGGAATTTCTCCTCCTGAGAGTGTTTCTAATAGAATTCCAGCACCCATTGGTTGAGTAGCTAGGTAAGGTAACGTGAAGACAACTAGTACAGTTCCATACAACCATCCCAAATATTTTGAGTTTGTTTCCCCTGCAATTAGTTCAGGAGGTGTAACATATCCCTTCTCCTTCCCCAATTTGTGAATTGGCAAACCTAGTAACAACACGGAAAGTCCAACTAATGAAGTCCCCATAGCCATTATCCCATAGAAGCCCCAACCCGCACGATAACTTGCACC
>CAYFGG010000145.1:0-2248 GCA_964342795.1 uncultured archaeon
ATGGTTCATCAATCACAAATGTGTCCGCCCTACTTTCCCAAGAACGCATCATTGCCGTAGATATATTGCGTGGACCTGACCACATCGCAATTCTAATCAAAGTAAACTCTCCATTTCAACTACTTCATTGTAATATGACTGTAAGGTCCTTACTATCGAACCCCTTGGTAAAACATTCAACTCATGATCATCTACTTCGTAAACCGGTACAACGCCCCCAAATGTTCCTGTCACAAAGGCCTCATCTGAACCATAGACATCAGATAAAGTGAAGTTCCTTTCGTAGACTGGAATCGAATTAGCTTTACAAATATCAATAATATTCTGTCTAGTAATTCCCTTCAAACAATAATCGCCTGTAGAAGTCCAGACAGACTTATCTTTTACCATGAAAAAGTGAGTTGAATTGCATGTAGACACGTATCCATGTGGATCCAGCATTAATCCTTCATCGCCACCTTTTCTATGAGCATCTATACAAGCCTGAATACAATTGAATTTACTGAGACTATTAATTCTATGATCTTGAATATTCGTGGCTCCTCTTATTATGTCAACAGACACTAGCTTGATTCCTTTCTTTTGTGTTTCTGGTGAAGGTGCTTTGTACTCAGGAATGATAACTATAGTTGGCTCAGAAATAGTGAAACTGGGATCCTGATAAGGTGTTGATTTAACGCCTCTTGAAACTATTAACCTGACGTGCACGCCAGTTTCCATCTTGTTGAATTTTACAGTCTCAAACAATATTGATCTCATTTCATCCATAGACTTTCCAATGTCCATATCTATCTGTGAAGCTCCCCAGTAAAGACGCTCAAGATGCTGGTCCAAAAACATGAATTTTCCATTGTGATAACGAATGCCTTCCCATACACCATCCCCAAGAAGAAAACCACTATCAAATACTGATATGGATGCATCCTGTCTAGGATAAAATTTGCCGTTTATGTATACTAATACTTCAGAATTACGAATGTCCTCAACATAATCATGAGTGCCTCTCTTATCTGCCATTAGCTAACTCCACTACCTCATCTGCACAGCCCCAAGAAAGAGTTACTCCTGAGCCGCCGTGTCCATAGTTATGTATCAAATATTTGCTATGCTTTCCTTCTCTTTCCAGACGTACTTCTGTCCGACCTGGACGCAAACCTACCAAATCCTCTATCACTTCAGCACTACCCAATTCAGGAATTATCTTTCTGCACTTATCCAATATAAAATCATGATCTGCAGCGTCTTGATCGAGACTCCAATTACCTTGCTGAGCAACTCCGCCCAGAACAACGTCCTCACTTCTTGGAACTATATAGGCCAGAGTTTCTATTTGTTGGTCAAGATGCATCTCGGTTAAAGGAGCTTTCACACGTATTATTTGACCTCTAACTGGATAAACTTGATCGTCATCCAACAACTTCCCTGAATTAAGACCCGTACAATTGACAACTACATCAAATTGAGTAAGTGCGTCTTCGAAATGAGATACTGTCCGCATCTCAGATTTTCCACCCAATGAAATATATCTCTGCATTAGCCACCCTAAATAAATGGTCATCTCTATGATTGGGGTCACAAATGAAAATGCTTCGACGTAACCACTAGGGAGATTATCAGTAGTCCTTTCAAAATCATCAACAAAATCCTTCCAAGACGGATCTGGTTGGGATTCTCGAAAATATTCATATGTCTGAGTCATGGATATTCCCGTACCGTTTTGATTTGATAATTTTTTCAACACACTGTAAGTGTTTGAACCCCAAACATCTGTCTTTTCAACCGGAGCGGAAAGGAAAGGGTACCATAGAGCTGCAGCTATATCTGAAGTAGTGTTAGGTGAAAATTCCGATGCCCAGATGGTAACATTCCAGCCATCTTCCAGTAGCCTAATGCCTGATGATATACCGTTGACTCCTGCACCTACTACTAAGCAATTTCCTTTGGTCACTTATCGTCACTAGACTATTGTATATTATGAGTTTGTCGAACTCCAAATTTTTTAGATTTTGTGTCCCACCTTTTTATTTATTTTTCCTTTAGTAGAACATTTGATAATATATCCTCTATAAAGTAATAAGATAATATAATTTTATTACCGTTAACTTTATATATGATGTTTTTTAGTTTGTACTATGCTGGAATACCTTAAATTTGGCGTGATTTTCCTTCCTTGGGAACTTTTTGTTTTACCACTTCTAGCATATATATTCTAAAATAATGAGAATAAAAAATGAATTTTACCATACTA
>CAYFGG010000146.1:0-2227 GCA_964342795.1 uncultured archaeon
CCAAGGAATTGCGATTGTTGTTCCAGAAGCTTTTCAGTACCGGAAAGCAGATTTTGTTTTTCAACCACTCCTTGTGAAACGTCTGCCAGATTACCATCAACTGAACCTCCTTTCTCTAACCTGATATACACTGATGTCGGTTCTATTCCTATATCATTCTCTAAGAAAGTGCGATGGAAATAGATAGTTCGTGAAATTTCTCCACGCGTTGTGCCAACAAGTTCAACTTCAATCTCCATAGTTCCAAGTTTCACTGTTCGCTTTTCATTCAAATCCCAATCAAGTAATGCTGCTGTCCCCTCATCTGCTAAAATTTGAGCTGTAGCTGTTTCCTTAGCTGGAAGGTCTCCATCAACTAGATTGACCAAACGCATGGCTGAACTATCGGTAGCAAATTTTTCTAGGCCTACTGCAGTGAATGGCTTCGCCTTTCCTTCATCGTCCTCAATTGTTCCAAAAGGATATTCTATAACTAATTCATACGTTGCATTGTTATTGTTCGACCAAGTGATTATCCCTTCTGGTCCACCTTCAGGAATGATGGCCTGGGCATCCCACTGCTGACCTTCCTCCAAATTGTCTACCAAAATGTCCGTCATGGAGCCTGCAAACATTAGCATTGAACCGTAAATCACCATAGACAAACCAACAGCTAAGAAAGTCAGACTCAAACGAATAGGCTTACGCAGACTTGAACGAATTGTCAAACCAATAGTAGTAGGCAAACCAGCGGTCAAAGTTTGAAGAAATTTAGAACCTACTCTTACTTCGTGTTGACCACTCAGAACTTCTAATGGTTTCATTCTTGAAGCTTTCCAAGCTGGCCAGATTCCAGACAAAAATACAATTACCATCGCAATTGCTACTATCTCCAAAACCATATTCCAATCAACAGTTTCATTCAAGATTGGAAGACCGATTATGTTTTCATAAACATCTAACATTGCTCTGATTCCAAAAAAGACTCCCAATAGAACGCCTAGTGCACTACCAATCAATCCAATTACCAAAGGTGCAAGCATGTAACCTATCATAATCGAATTTCTAGGAACTCCTAGAGTCCGCATTATTGCTATTTCACGCGACTGGCTTTGTATCAATCTTTGTAGGCTAAGTATTATCGTTATTGAGGCCACAATGACTAACATTGTCGTGACTGCCGGAAAGCTTTTTTGAGCACCTTCAAGGTCAGCTCTCAAGAATTCCACTGACGGTGTTTCTCCTCTATCATTTACTGTGGCAGTTCCTGAATCTTCATCCAATAAAACTTCTTTCACATGGGATTTTACAGGATCGATTTCATCTCCTTCAAACTTCTCAGTTGTGGGAATATCAAAACCTGGTGTTCCCTCCAGATCAATTAGAATCTTATTCGATGAACCTGAAGTGAGATTAGCCAGATTCTCAAGTCCTTCAGACGTTAGATAACCTGTGACATAGGTGCCTTTTTCAGCAGGGAAAAGTGAACCCTCGGGCGCAAACCAGAAGTGGTTTGAATGATAACCTAGACCAACAACCGTGAAATTCATACGGCCCTCACCAGCTCCTAAAGATACTGAGCTTCCAACAGAAACATCCAAAGCCTCAGCCACATGTACATCAATTACAACTTCTGTTGCCGTTTGTGCAATTCTTCCTTCACAGCAACCATGATCTGGTATCCAAACCTTGTCAACTTCTCCCTCATCAATACCGTGCCAAACTGCTGTAACTGGATTGCCCTGATGGAAAAGAGTTCCATCAAGAACTAGGCGAGGTTCACACTTGTCGATTCTAGGTGAATCAACTGGAAAATCCTCCTCAAACTTGTCACAAAGGTTCTGGGACTCTTTATCAGACCAGGTCCCAACTGGAAGATTTACCCAAATATCCGGAAGGTTTACGCCATCTTCATCATCCTCATATATATTGTCGTAAAGTACTGACACATTAGTTGCATAACCTCCCATTGAAATCCCTCCTAAAACACCTATAACTACCATAAAGATCACTGCAACTAATCGTATTTTGGTTCTCCAAAGGCTACGGGCTAATCTTTTGGTCAGAAGGGAAGACATTACTCTGATTTTACCTGCTCATCTGACTTTACTTTACCACTATCAAGACGAATAACGCGAGTCCCGTATTTTGACAATGATTCGTCATGCGTAACCATAATCATCGTTATACTTTCTTTTTTACAAGCCTCAATCAAAACTTCCATTACCCTGACAGAGGTCTCAGTATC
>CAYFGG010000147.1:0-2223 GCA_964342795.1 uncultured archaeon
CTGGAAGTGAGATACCAGCCGACTGGTTACCTAGACTGATAACAAAAGTTAGTGATGCATACAAAACAAATCTGATTCCTATGGATGGAATTAAAGATGTTTTGGATCTTATTACAATACCTGTATGTGTTGCTTCAAATGGAGAGCCAAAACACGTCAATGGATCACTTATGTTAACTGGATTAATTGACTATTTTAAGGGAAAAATATACACTGCATCCGATGTAGGAGTTCCAAAACCTGCTCCGGATTTATTCTTGTATGCTGCAGATAAAATGAAAGTAAAACCGAATGACTGTGTAGTCATAGAGGATAGTATATCAGGAGTAACTGCTGCAGTCCGGGCGAAAATCACTGTTTATGGGCTTGTTGGAATGTGTTCGGCTAAAGAGCTAGAGGAAGTCGGTGCGATACCTTTTACTCACATGCGTGAGTTGCCAGAACTCTTAGGACTATAATATGAATTCAATGGACAAACTAGTTGTGGTCTTGGTTGTAGGTGTCCTGCTAGGTGCTGGAATTAATCAGTATCTCTATGACAGAGATATGGATGGGGTGTCAAACGATAAGGATGCATTTCCTAGTGATTCTAGTGAATGGAATGATCTCGATGGTGATGGGATTGGTGACAACAGCGATTCAGATGATGATGGTGATGGATACGAGGATTCTGTGGACCTATTTCCTTTGAATCCGGACGAGTACGCAGATAATGATCTCGATGGGATTGGAGACAATGAGGATAACGATGATGACAATGATGGGTACAATGATTCTGTAGACTTTGATCCACTAAACGACATCGCATTGAAATTTACATTCGAATGGGTAGAATTAAGCGATAAACAGAACAACAAGGCCTTTGCACCATTTGTTTTCTACCTATATCAGGGAACTGAAAAACTCCACAAATTTGATGATGATAACAATCCATGGATAATCCCATGGCAAGAAAGGTATGAATTGAACACTGATTTTGAATTAAACGTTCCCGACAATAGAACTGAGCATGAATTTACTGTAGTTGCAATGTTCAACAAATTCAGAAGTCCAGAAGAACTTGACATTAGTGCTTCTGATAATAGTTATAGAGAGAACCTAACCTATAATCTAAGCACGGACTCATGGGAGCAAGGAAGAAACGGAACATTAGATGGAGGTAGTGATCTAGCTGAAGATGATAATGATGCAAAATTGCATTTGAAAATTGAAAGTTACTATTTTGGCTATCTTAAATCATATAATTGGAGGTTCAACACGGTTGATTATCAAATCAGCCACAATTTTGACCCCGTTAGATATGCATTCTATTCAAATCAGCCGCACACTGTAAGAGAATATCGAGATTACATCAACTTTGTGACTGTGGATGAAAAAGATGTTTTAGACATAGGGAACAAGCTAATGGCAATCGCTGAAGAAAAAGGATTTGATGAATTGACCACTGTAAATTTTATGATGAGTTTTGTACAATATCTAAAATACGCTGAGGATAACTTGACTGCAGGCTACGGTGAATATCCAAAATATCCAATTGAGACTTTGATAGACCAATCTGGAGACTGTGAAGACTCCGCTGCATTGCTGATATCTCTACTTGAACCTCTAGGTTACGAAGCTGCTTTGATTCTTATACCTGATGCATGGGATGGTTATGGCCACGCTGCTGCAGGCGTAAACATGACTGGGGCCCCAGGAATGTATTATATTGTTAATCAGGGTAAAGATAACGAAATGGGATACTACTACGCAGAAACAACAGCACCTGGATGGAAACTAGGTGAGATGCCAGAACTTGATTCCGACAGTGCATATGTCTATGAGGCTTAAGATGAAATCTGAAGACGAAGAATTCCTTGTAAAAGTTGATGATGATGTCTATGGACCTATCTCCTTGGAAAGACTGACTGCTGACGTACAAAATGGAAAACTCACGGATCTGGCTAAAGTCTGGGATGGTGAAGATTGGGTACCTATCTCTATTGTAATCGGAGAGGATGGCTGGGACGGAGATGATTGGGATGAAAAATATGGAGCTGAGGAAAAAATAGAAGGAGCGCCTCTTCCTACTACATCGGCTTGGAAAGATGTCATACGTGAAGGCAGATGGATAATGATCTATGGAGATCATCTAGTAATCGAAGGAGGTATGGTCAATGCTAAAGACGTAGGGAGAATTATTGAGGGAGAACCACTAAGTGGAGGAATCCCACTTCCAAAGTT
>CAYFGG010000148.1:0-2222 GCA_964342795.1 uncultured archaeon
CAATTTCCTTGCCTTTACCAGCAGGTACAATTCTTATTCTAGGTTCGTTGTTATCCTCTTGATTGTGATAAACTAGAACATCTTGTAATTCTTCCTTAGGTAGAAGTTCAGATATTGACTGAGCCAACATGGATTTTCCAGTTCCTGGGTCTCCTATTAGCATAACATGCCTTTTCTGTTCAGCAGCTTTTCTAACAATCTCAACACCCTGTTCCTGCCCTATCACTTGGTCAATCAACATTTTGGGGACGGCGATATCCTCCGTAGTTTCAATTTCTAGGTCCTTAATCCACACACGGGGGTCAGTTAGTTTCTCGCTTTTCTTGGCCATTCTCTTGTTTGGACTGACTAGCTACAGATATATAAGTTACTAATCACAATTCAACATCTGGCAGGTTGTCATCGACTTCTTCTTCCTCTTGGATCTCATCAATTATGAATTTTGTTCCATAGTGAAGAATGCCGCTTTCGCTATCTTCTCCAAGTTTTCTGAATACTGATTTGACTTTCATGCCTGGTTTTACGGTTTCAGGTTCGCAATCAACTACTTGTGAAGTTAGCCTTGGCCCCTCATCAAGTTCGATTATAGCCATACAGTAGGGGCCAAACATCTCGTATCCAGCCTGAGATTGATGAACAACGGTCGAACTGATTATTTTTCCAGTTCCCTTGAATTGATAATCTACCATGTTTCCTATTGAGTCCCTCCCCGCATCTGGATTGAAACTTCGCTTAGGATAGTGATAGGTTTTGGTTATTTTACAATATGATCCGACTAGATTATAGCGAGAGTCTAGTTCTCTCCAGAATCTTGGAACAGACATTATTCAGCCTCCAGTATGTGGACAACTGCCGTAGCAGCTGTTCCTCCGTGGTTTTCAGCCATTCCTATCTTTGCACCTTCAACTTGCCTATCACCTGCCTCCCCTCTGAGTTGTTGTACGACTTCAATTATCTGTGCTATTCCAGTTGCACCTGGTGCATGTCCCCTTGCCTTTAGTCCACCACTAGTGTTAACTGCAATCTTACCACCTAATCTGGTTTCACCTTTTAAGCTCATTTCTGCGGCTTTGCCTCTCTTGAATATTCCAATCTCTTCAAGTGCTATAACTTCAGATATGGTGAAATTATCATGGACTTCAATTAAGTCAATATCCTTAGCTTTTTTACCACAACTTTTGAACGCTCTTTTTGCAGCTATTCCTATGGCAGGGAGTCTGTTAAGATGCTCACGATGATGTAAACTTAGCGTATCAGACGCCTGACCAGATCCAATAATCCTTATACTTTTCTTTTTGAACTTCTTTGCCTTTTCAGTTGCACAAAGAACAACTGCAGCTGCCCCATCACTATTTGGGGCGCAATCTAACATTCTTAGGGGACTAGATACTATCCCAGAATTTGAAACGGCTTCTCCACTTATTTGGAACGGGAATTGTGCCATTGGATTCATTGAAGCATGATAATGATTTTTCTCTGAAATAGAAGATAATTCTTCTCGTGTCGTTCCAAACTCATCCATGTGGCTTTGTGCAATCATTGCATGAAGTGAAGCAAATGTTGCTCCAGCTTGAGCTTCCCATTGTTCATCTGATCCCATGCTCACAGTATAGGAAGATTCAGAATCACTAACGTCAGTCATTTTCTCAGCCCCTCCTACGACAGCCACATCAATGAATCCTCCAGCAATTGCCATGTACGCTTGCCGTATAGCAAGTCCTCCTGAAGCTGAAGCCGCCTCTACTCTGGTTGCAGGTATATTCTGGCTAGCTAGACCACAATAGTCCGCGATTAATGCGCTCACATGTTCTTGCTGGAGCGTTGAACCTGCAGCCATATTCCCAATATATAGTGCATCAATATCCTTGCTAGTTATTCCTGCATCACTTATCGCAGCTAATCCAGTCTCCAGACCTAATTCTCTTAGCGATCGATCCCATAATTCTCCAAATTTAGTTATTCCAATACCAATTACGCTGACATCTCTCAATTTGAAGCCCCCATATTCAATTTGCCTCTGTATTTTGCATATGTTGCATAGTTTACAATTTTCATTCTAGCAATCATATCTTCCACAGTTTCGCTCCTGTCCATTTTCTTTATCTGGTCAGTCACAGTAATGTCAAAACCATCACTTCCAGCTCCTGAACCATAGGCAACTGCTAAGATTCTATCTCCAGGTTTGGCTATGTCTAAGATAGCTGCTAATCCTAGGAACACTG
>CAYFGG010000149.1:0-2207 GCA_964342795.1 uncultured archaeon
GCCGCTGTAGCTCAGTAGGGAGAGCGCGGGACTGAAGATCCCGAGGTCGCCGGTTCGATCCCGGCCGGCGGCACCATCCTTTGCAAAGGAATAAACGCAAATATGTCCGTCCAAAAATATCAGAAAGCCAGGAACAGTGCCCTGAGGATGATGATTTTAGGACTTGTATTCCTTATTTTTTTACCTGTCGGAATACCAGTTTCACTGATTATAATTCCGTTCCTTGCAGGAAGAGCAGGAGCGAAGAATTTGCCTAATAATTGGCATTGGACCTATATTCTGACTGTCGGTGGTGGGTGGGCAATAGGTCTAGTACTCACTTTGTTCCTATTATTGTCATTAGCACTGGGACCCTCATTAAAGATAAATGTTGCTGAACCATTGATATTTGGAATGATAATTGTTTTTACTTGGGGTTCTTTTACAATAGGCGTCAGGAGTGTGAAAGGTCTTCCAGATGACATTGATCTAGATGAAGACAAATGGGCGAAAGATGATGCGGAGACAAAGGAAGTAGATGAAGATGAAAATCTTAGGGAAATGGCACTTCCTAAAGATGAAGAAAAGCCAAAGAAAACAGCCGCAGAAAAGTTAAAGTCACTGTTTGGAAAGTCGAAAAAGGACTCTGCTGATAAGAAGGAAAAAAAGCCTAAAGCTAAGAAAACAAAGAAACCTAAAGCTAAGCCTAAAGGCAAGCCCAGTAGAGTCTCAGCATTGGCCAGTCGACGTCGTAAATAGTTAAATAGACAGATTTGTGGATTGATTTATGGGCAAGAAGGGAAAAATTAGGATCCTGATTGCTAAGCCAGGTCTCGATGGACATGACAGAGGTGCTAAGGTAATTGCAAGGGCTCTAAGAGATGCTGGAATGGAAGTTATCTATACTGGATTAAGACAGAGTCCAGAAGATATAGTTGAAGCGGCAATTCAAGAAGATGTACAATTTATCGGTCTTAGTATCTTATCAGGAGCACACAATCACATATTTCCCAAAGTTATAGAACTTCTCAAAGAGAAAAATATAGATGATATCAGAATTATTGCCGGTGGAATCATTCCGGACGAAGAAATTCCAAAGTGGAATGAAATGGGAATAGAAGCAATATTTGGTCCAGGATCATCTACAAATGAAATCATAGATTATATCAACGGTACTGAAATTTGAATCAAACTGAATTAATCAATAACCTAAAAGAAAAAGATGTAAGGGCTGTAGCTAGGTTATTAACACTCATAGAGGACGAGGATGAAAGGGCTGAGTCTATAATAAAAGAAATATGGAAACTCACAGGTAAGTCATACATTATTGGAATAACTGGACCGCCTGGTGCAGGAAAATCTACCATAGTAGATATCCTAGCTAAAGCTGCAGTAAATGATGGTCACAAAGTTGGTGTACTCGCTGTAGACCCTACCAGTCCCTTCTCAGGGGGAGCTGTGTTAGGCGATAGACTGAGAATGTCCAGCGCTCAGGAATCTGGAATATTCATCCGTTCAGTAGCCAGTAGGGGGCATCTAGGTGGTTTAGCTGCAACAACTAGATTTATGATAAATGCAATGGAATTACTAGGGAACGATGTTACACTGGTTGAAACAGTTGGGGCTGGTCAAGGAGACGTAGAAATTGTAAAATTGGCAGACACCACAATAGTTGTTGAAGTTCCTGGACTAGGTGATGAAGTTCAAGCTCAGAAGGCAGGAATTCTGGAGATAGGTGACATACTTGTAGTCAATAAAGGAGATAGGCCGGGTGCTGACAGACTATCAAAAGAATTGCAAATGATGCTTAGTTTGGGAGAACATGGAGAATGGATTCCTCCAATAGTTACCACCACCGCAACTAATAATGAGGGAATAGATGAGCTATGGAACGAGATTAAGAATCATCAAGAGCATATGGGTAAAGAAAAATTGAATGCAGCGCGCCTTTCAAAAACCAAATATGAATTAGAAAATCAGATTAGCCAAAAACTATTCACTAAAAAGGTTGTAGAAGTTGGGGAAAAGGAAATGGTTAATATGTCTCAAGATATAATGAACAGAGATATAGATCCATTTAGTGCTGTGGAAAGCATAATTAAGTGATATGGAACTACTTGCATAGGAAGATTGAGTATTATGGATATCGAAAGTGACAGAATGAAGAAATTCGTGAAGAAGAGCGTTTTCGACTCGGAAATAAATGAGAAGAAGATTGGGTTTGAGAA
>CAYFGG010000150.1:0-2192 GCA_964342795.1 uncultured archaeon
TTGAACCGTCTACTAGAACAAGATTATCTTTTGAAAGCGCAATGCAAAGGCTAGGAGGATCATGCATCGGATTTGCTGACCCATCTGCAACATCACACCTTAAAGGCGAAACATTGACTGATGCCATAAGAATGGTTGATGGATATGCTGACGCTATAGTGCTGAGACATCCTCGTGAAGGTTCTGCAAAAATGGCTTCTGAGGTTTCCAAGGCTCCTGTCATAAATGGCGGTGATGGGGCTGGACAACATCCGACACAGACACTGCTTGATCTTTTTACCATAAATGAAGAAATGGGAAAGCTTGAAGGGTTGAATGTGGGGATGCTAGGTGATTTGAGATATGGAAGAACCGTACACTCACTCTCACAAGCTCTTGATAGGTTCAAAACCAAATTCTTCTTCATATCTCCTGAAAGCCTGAGAATGCCATCACATGTAACAGATGAATTAAAGAATAAATGGTCCACACATGAATCCCTAGAAGGAGTGCTTAGCAACCTGGATATACTCTATGTGACTAGAATACAGAAGGAAAGATTTCCTGACATAGAGGATTACAAAAAAGTTGCAGGTGCATACAAGATAAACGCAGATTTACTCCAGCATGCAAAATCAAAAATGAGAATATTACATCCGCTTCCAAGAGTTGACGAAATAGCAACTGACGTAGATGGCACGAAACATGCTGCTTACTTCAGACAAGCATTCAATGGAGTGCCTGTGAGAATGGCTCTTCTAGAAGGATTAATAGGTGGGAAAAAATGAGCGAGAATCTTCTCAGAGTTCAACCAATACGAAACGGGACTGTAATAGATCACATAAAACCTGGAATAGGTAGGAAAATACTAGATGTTCTCAATCTCAGTGAAAGTGGAACTACCATTAGTTTACTAATGAATGTGCCAAGTAAAAAGCAGAATAGAAAAGACATAATCAAAGTAGAAGATAGAGAACTTAGTGAGGATGAGATTGAAAAATTGGCTCTTTTATCTCCAAAAGCGAGAGTAAATATTATCCGAAATTATGCAGTTGCTGAAAAGAAAATGGTTGAAATACCAGAGAAAATATCTGGAACTGTACATTGTTCAAATGATAACTGTATAAGTAACAATGAGAGAGGAGCAATGTCACAATTCAAACTACTGGAAACAGAAAATCTAAGAATACAATGTGTATACTGTGGTCGAAAAATAGTTGAAGATGAAATAAGTTTTCTTTAGAAATTAACAATCGTACCGGATTTCCCTTCCAGTGCTTGCATTACGTTTGAAAGCGAAGTGATTACTGCTGTCTGACGATCTGATTTAACGAAATTGAGGGCAGCCTCCACTTTGGGGCCCATAGAACCTGGTGGGAATTCTCCATTATCATAGTGTTTGCGCAATGTTTCTGAATTCACAATGTCTAATGGTTCCTTATTTCGGCCAATCCAAACATTTTCGACATCCGTGGCTATTATAAGATGAGTTGCGTTCAGTTCTGTTGCTAGGATACTGGAAACCAAATCTTTGTCAATTACGCCCTCCACCCCCCTCCATTCATTAGATTTCTGAACAACTGGTGTTCCTCCTCCGCCTGCAGTTATACAAAGCATTCGATTCTCGAATAAAGAACGAATAATCTCCAACTCAACAACTTCTTTCGGTTTAGGCGAAGGAACTAATCTACGAACTCCTTTATCTGTCTGAGTCAAAAACCATCCTTTTGATTCTAAGTTTTCCTTTTCACTAGGGTCAAACCATGGTCCAATCGGCTTGCTTGGATTGTCAAATGATGAATCTGTGGAACTAACTCGGACTTGAGCAAGCATAGTCATGACCTCGCGAGCTCCTCTATGCTTCTTTATCAAATTCCTAAGGGTGCGTTCCAGAAGATAACCTATTCCGCCCTGAGTATCAGAAACTAGGTAATCTAATGGCCTATGTGGAGTCTGAGGTATTCCAGCCTCGGCCCTCAGCAAAGCGTTTCCAACTTGTGGACCATTGCCATGTGTAAGGAGTAATTTTTCTCGACTAAGAATTAAAGGTAAGACATTTGATAGAGACTCATAAGCTCGAGATGATTGGGATTCTACACTTCCATCATCGCCTGACTGTAAGAGGGCATTACCTCCAATAGCCAGAACAATTCTCATCAAAATCTATCGTCAAGCTCTCCTGATTTAATGGATGCTTGGATCACTTTAGGATC
>CAYFGG010000151.1:0-2170 GCA_964342795.1 uncultured archaeon
TCTACTTCAATCCCAACAGTTTCAGAAGTTGTGGCAACATCAGACCAATAAGGCAGTAGGTGTCGATCTTCGAATGGAAAATCGAATAATGTAGCTAACATTTGAGTAGTAATTTCTTTAGAGACCAGTTCTACCCAGTTAAATTCTTCATTTACAGGAAGACTATCAAGGATATCACCAACCCTTTGTCTTATAAGGACTTCCAGTTCAGATAGTTGCTGAGGTGCCACTGCGGACTGAACTGCTTTGCGTTGTACTCCATGTTTAGGTTCATCCATAGCTATGAACATAGGAGTAACTAATTCAGCTGGAGCATCCCCTATAACTATATTAGTGTCTGAAGAAAATCGCTTGTGATCACTGTCTATGGCTACAATGTCCTTAAACTTTGTTATTGACCAAAAAGGTCCAAATTGACTATCTGGACAATAATGAACTGGGGATTCTTGTCTTAGTCTACGAAAGTATTCTCCATGTAGATTGTTTTGAAAAATTTCAGCTTTAGAAACATCTAATGTCTCTATAGGCAAGCCCCAAGGATCAGGAATTGTACTATTTTCAAATTCAGTTTGTTCTTTCATATAACCACCTCCTAAAGCCCAAAATAAAGACCCAATTCTAAGTTATGGACTTATATTATCTTATCATCTGTTACTTCTTATACTTCTCGTATACTTTGCAAGATAACGGTTTATTTTCCGTTCTTGAATAAAGTTGAACCAATGCCCCTGAATGGCCAACGAACACGTAAGTATTTACGCACCATACACCGATGGACTCACTTTTTTCTATCAAATATATCTCACTATAAGCACTAAAAGAGAAGGCCATAGCTATCATTGTTATTATTAATTTTTTCATAAGTTTTCTCCCTAAAATAAATACTACCTAGTAGTTATCTCTTTTCAAGAATAACTCAAAAAATAGCTCGCCCCTTTAGGGCTAGAGATTATGGTAAAAGGATTAAATGTCCTTCGGTTTTCCAATAGCTACTGGCCTGATAGGTGAAGCAGCACTTCCTGTTGATAGTAGAGGAAGAATTATCACACAAGATTTCTCAACTTGATCTTTAGCTAGCTCCTTGAGTCTTAAGTTTTCTAGAGTATAGATTCCCGCTTGCGTTAAAAAAAAATGATGAACAGGAAACCCTAAATTTTTGGGAGTATTTTCTGGAAATCCAAATTTGATATCTGAGTTAGGGTCAGCTACTGCATCCACAAAAGGAGTATCAAGACCAACTGCTACAACTTTCTTAGATCCTAGAAATTTAGCAGTATCATATGAAATTCCTGGAGCAAAAGAATAATAAATTCCTTCCTCATCGGGGTCTTGATAATTATCACTCCAACCAGTATTTATTAGCACTACATCACCAGGAAGGATGCCTCTTTCTTCTAGTCCAGATGCTTCTAGAGCTGTTTCTAGATGTTCAACAGTTACATACTGTCCGGCTCTCATAGACTTTCCTTCAAATACATGTTTTTTTACGTCCAACAAGATTGCAGTAGTAATAATTGGTGGCACTGACTCAATTCCCAGTTTTAATAAAGGTGAGTCTTTAGTAGGTTTGACTTCATTCTGACTAAAGCCTCCAAAATATTTTGCCTCTCTAGTATCAAGATCAGATAATCCAGTCCAAGGTTCTTCCAAATAAGAAAAATGACCAAAGGCATCCATTTGAGTACCTTGATTTCCATTGTTTACATCTTTATTGAGTACATCCATGTTATAAACTTGGATGGTTCCTTCCATTCCTATTGATGGCAGGAACTTGGGTTGGAACTCTCCAGCAAAAGGAGATTTAGGCATGGTTCCTGAGCGTTCATAGGAAAGTTCATATTCTTTAGACAAGGGAGACTTAAGATAATCAGCACATCTGGCCCAAGTATCTGGACCAAGCTCATTAGCCATTCCTCTTTGTGAGGAAAAATCCTCTGATTTTAAAGTGAAACTAAGGCAAAAAAATAGGAAAAAATAGAATAATTTGTTCATAGAGTAACTATATCAATCAGTGCATAAAAAAGAAAAAAATGGTGCCCCCTGTAGGGCTCGAACCTACGACCAAAAGATTAAGAGTCTTCTGCTCTACCAACTGAGCTAAGGAGGCACCGAGACCTTTTTATTTTTCTAAAGGATCCAAACGAAGAATTTGCCTCTTTGGAGGAAAACC
>CAYFGG010000152.1:0-2160 GCA_964342795.1 uncultured archaeon
TAATTCTCGACATATTTGCTTATAATGGCATCATATAAGGGTCTAAGATGCCTGTAATCAACATTGAACTTGAAGACCTTAATCGAATGCTTAAGAGCCCGATAAGTTCCGATGAATTCTCAAAAATAATTCCAGAAATAGGAGCTGATCCTGACGAAATAGGGAAACAAGAGGCTGTTGTAGAGTTCTTCCCCGATAGGCCTGATTTATTGTCTACTGAAGGTGTAGCAAGGGCACTCAGGGCATTTACAGAACAAGAACTAGGATTAGTGGAATACAAGACAAACCCTGCAACAACTCACATGGTTGTTTCTCCTGATGTTCTCGACATCAGGCCGTTCGTTCTTGGCGGTATCGTAAGGAATGTCACATTAGATGACACTGCAATAAAATGTATGATGGAACTTCAAGAAAAATTACATGTTACACTTGGTCGCAAAAGAAACAAAGTTTCCATAGGAATACACGACCTTTCAAAACTCAAGGAACCATTCAACTATGGTGTTTGTTCCCCACATGAACCTGCTTTCGTTCCACTTCAGATGGATTATGAAATGACTCCGGAGGAAATTCTGAAAGAGCATCCTAAAGGCATGGAATATGCGCATTTGTTAGAAGATTTTGACAAATATCCACTTATCACTGATTCAAACGGAGAAGTGGCATCATTACCGCCAATCATCAATGGGGCCTTGACAACAATTACAGAGGAAACGACTGAGGTCCTGATAGATGTTACTGGACTTGATGGAAACGCCGTTGAAGCCTGTCTCAATATTGTTGCCGCAGCTTTGGTGGAAAGAGGTGGAGAGATTGAACAATTAGAGATAAGATATCCCACCGACAAAATAAAAGTCCCAAAAATGGAGCCTAAAGACCACCAAATAAACAATGATTATCTAATTGGCCTCCTAGGTTTTGATCCTGGGGACTTCGCTATCTTCAAAGCCTTCCGTAAATGTGGTATGGAGCCGAAGTTAGAAGATGAAACATGGAATGTGAAGGTGCCAGCATACAGGGCAGACATACTCCACCCTATTGACCTTTTAGAGGAAGTGGCAATCGGTCTTGGATATAGTGAGATACCTGAGCACCTGCCTAAAGAAGCAAGATTCGGTGAAGGGTTAAAATCCAGAAATCTAGAAAGTAGTTGTAGGGAGACAATGCTAGGCATCGGCTTTCAAGAAGTAGTTACCTTGACATTGACATCTACAAAAATGCTGCATGAGAACACAGGTAGAGAACCTGAATATGAAGCTGAAGTAGCCAATCCCGTAACTGAGGATTATCATATGCTGCGTTCTAGTATACTCCCCAGTCTTCTCGAACTTCTAAGTAGTAACAGACATCGGGAATTACCACAGAAAGTGTTTGAAGTTGGGCAAGTTATCAGAGAACACACAAACAGAATGTCCTTAGCATGGATTGAGTTGGCAAGCAAAGGAAATTTCTCAAACGCTAGAACTACTGCTGAAAGCATTGCTCATAGACTAGGGATAACCGGCGAGACAACTGAAGGCGAGGATTCTGCCTTTATACCGGGAAGATGCGCCCAAATCAAAACCGATGACATCACCTTAACGTATGGAGAGATTCATCCTAGTACGCTGGAGAAATTCGAACTAGGCTATCCTGCAGTGGGTGGTGAAATCCATTGGTAAAACTGCCTATTTGTTTTGAATCACAGTCGACCGCTGCTGCATTCAGAAGCTTACTTGATGAGCTAGGCTACAAATACAAAAGGGAAAATGTAAGTAAATCATACACAAAAGTAGCTATAGTTATAGCACTTGAAAGAACTGCATTGGTCTATAGGTATGAAATTGATAAACCCAATCTAACTGTTGACATATGGGAAGAGAGGCCTAATTCAGGAGGTGTGACTTACATAGAAATGAGAGGAGGAGATGAGGAAGAATACAGAATGATACTCCAAAAGTTCTCGGAAAGGCTACCAAGAAAACCATGGGAGTATACATTCAGCCAGAAGTTGAGAAATGGGTGGTTTAGTCAAGGCATAATGGGAGCAAAAAAATCTTGGCATAAGGTAATTGGATGAGTTTACTGAAAGATATTGAACCTATTAAGACGAAGGATTTTCTTAAGGAGAAATTCAAGGATTATTACAAAAGTGCTGACATCCTTTTACCTCCTAGATTT
>CAYFGG010000153.1:0-2148 GCA_964342795.1 uncultured archaeon
TTGAAGGTGCTGAAGTAGGAATGGTCAATGGACTTGCTGTAATGGGTGCAAATTCAGGAATGTCGGAAATGGCTGGAATCCTGATGCCAATAGTTGCTGAAGTTACACCTGCCCAGTCGAAAGATAGAGGAAGAGTGGTAGCGACTGGTAAATTAGGTGAAATTGCAAAAGAAGCAGTACAAAATGTTTCCGCTCTAATTAAGAAATATACTGGAGAAGACATCTCTAAATATGACATACATGTTCAATTCGTTGGTGCCTATGAAGGTGTAGAAGGAGACTCGGCCTCTGTTTCTATCGCCGCTGCGGTTATTTCAGCTTTAGAAAATGCTGAGGTTGATCAAACTGTGGCCCTCACAGGATCCTTGAGTGTAAGGGGCTCGGTACTTCCCGTAGGTGGAGTAACTGCAAAGATTGAGGCGGCAGCTGAAACTGGTGTCACCAAAGTCCTGATTCCATCAATGAATATGCAAGATGTTCTTCTGGACTCAAAATACAAGGACATGGTAGAAGTAATTCCAGTGTCAACCCTAAAGGATGTACTCGACAATATTCTGGTTTCTAGTGCAAGAAAGAAGGGGCTGCTAGAGAAGCTGACGAAATTCCTTCCAGATTCAAGTATGTCTGGAAAATCAGTCAATCCTGCTACTTAAAATTCCAGTACCTCACCATACTCACTTAGAGCATTCTTGAGGTCTGTAGTTTCATTTGATGTTGCAACTATAGATGTACCTAAATGTGCAATACTAGCTACTGCGCCTATCGGAACCTTGCTTAGTATATCTGAGATATTGTCATTAATCAAGCCCGTCTTTTCGGTAAACAAGCGACCTACTTTGATTGCAGAACGTAAAGTCGCGTTGTTCAGTTGAATGCCTAAGGATGCCGCATTTATCATCTCTATCCATTGAGGATCATTAAGTATCTTAGAAGTATCACGACCTAAACCTGAAAGACAAAGAACAATCTTAGAGTCTGTAGGTGTAATTCTAACCGTTCCCTCATAGCCTGGACTCTCTCGCACGGCAATTGATGGAAAAATACTATCATTCAGTGATTTAGAGATTGCCATGACATCACCTAACCCTGTTTTGAACTCCACCTCAGCTTGGTGAGAGGCAATTGTACACTTCTCAAGATCTTTTTCGACCTCTAAACAGGCGGCCAAGGCTGATGCTCCAGATATACCCAGACCAAATCCTAGGGGAAGATCTCTTCTCATGTATATCGTAAGGCCCTTGTCTGCAAATCCTAAAATCTCTAAAGCTCTTAGTGTTACGGGATCATCTATCTCTTTGCCTTTACAAATGATTCTGTTTTTAGGAGAATCAATTTTTTCATCAATTACAGCACAATGAACTCCCTTAGACAAAACTAAACCCATTCCTGTAGAACCCATTTTCAATGGATCATCATCAGGCCAGACTGCAAATGTCAGACTAACATGTCCAGGTGCAAAACTCATATTGTCTTTTTGTATAGATCTATTGTCTTATCAATTGTGTTCTCCCAAGTCCTCCTAGAAGAAGCATAAGAGTAAGCTGACTCAGATAACTCACTGAGAAGTCTTTTATTACTCAGAATCTTTGAAACTGCACTAGCCATTTGTCCTGGTGCAACTAATAATGCATTCCCCTGTGTAGCCTCCTTTACCGAAGGCAATGAAGTAGCGACAACGGGTAATTTACAGCCCATGTATTCATATATTTTTAGTGGAGAAAAACCATAGTCAACTTTAGGATAGGGAGCTAAACCAATATCTGATTCTACCAAAAGCCTTGGAACATCCGAACGCTCTAATCTTCCAATATGATATAAATTAGGTAATTCTGGGAGATTCTGGCCATAGCCTCCACCGGCGACAACTACGTTCAAATCAGGATTTCCTATAGCTATCTCTACAAGCTCGTCTGTTCCATGCCATGGCCCTAATGCTCCCACGAAAACTGCAATATCTCCTTTAATGTTGAGCTTTTCTTTGATACCTAATGGTTCTGCCTCTGGTGTGAAAAGTTCATCCTCGTAACCATTTTGAATTACTGCAAAATTGTTAGCTTTAGAATTCCATTTAGATATCTGATTTCTAAGTATCGTACTGACTGTAAAACCACCATCGGCTCTTTCAATTTGATCGCGACAAGAACGGAT
>CAYFGG010000154.1:0-2141 GCA_964342795.1 uncultured archaeon
TTTACGATAAAGGTAGTGTAAAAGAAGGTTGTCAGACACCTTCGCTTCCACTGGAGAAGTAAAACAGTCCAGCGAAAAAAACAGAGATGGTCTAACAAAGCGCCGTACTTTTTCCTTTTTCGACTGGAAATACAGGTGTGTGTCTCTTATAGTACTTTATACACTGTTATCTAGATAAGATGGTAGTTATTTCTCAACTAGTTTTAGGAAAAACGGGATGCGTTTCATACATCATCCATTGTCAAAAAAAGAACGAAGCGGCAATAGTTGACGCTTTTTTAGATTTTGAAGACATTGTAGAAAAAAAAATAGAAGAAATGAAGTCACCCTCAATAAAATATGTAATGGACACACACACACATGCAGACAGGAGATCCTCATCAAAATATTTTTCTGAAAAATATAAAACAGGAGGCATAGTCAAAAGCAGCAAGTCGAAGTACAAAGGAACAAAGGTAGAAACTGAAGATGGCGATATTTTGAAAGTTGGAAGTGCAAAAATAGAAGTTCTTTTCACACCAGGACACACCTATGATCACAATTGTTATCTGATTGATGGGCATTCTCTTTTGGTGGGGGATTGTTTGTTTATTGGAGATGTTGGGAGAATCGATTTAGGTGGAAATCCAAGAGAAAAATCAAATCTTCTGTTTGGAAGTTTGAGAAAGTTAGAAAAACTAGACCGAGAAATCAAAGTTTGTCCAAACCACGTTGGTTCTGCCCACGCAATCTCTTCTGAAGAAACATTTTCAACAATTGGTAAAGAATTAGAGACAAATGAGGCATTCCAAATAAAAAATAAAGATGAATTTTACACATATATGACAGAAGGGTGGCCACCAAAACCCGATGATTGGCAACAAATAATAGAAGACAATTTGAATGGTTGAAGAAAGTAAAGACTCACCACAAGCAGCGATAGCTTGGATGATCTTAGCAGGACTTTGCTTCTCTGCGACTGGCGTTTTTGTCAAACTCTCTGGCGGACTAGTTATCGTTTGGACAGTTATCTTTGGAAGAAGCATCGTCATTGCGATAATGACATTCTTACTATCCAAAATCCAGAATATATCATTAACATTTGAAGAGCCAAGGTGGCTTCTTGCTAGGTGCATTACTGGGCTCTCAGCCATGGCTTGCTACTTCTATGCAATTCCATTGATCCCCTTGACAACAGCAGTCGTCTTGCAATGGACATCTCCTTTATTCGTGGCCCTCTTCTCTGGATTCTTAATCAAAGAGAGAGTCTCTCCATTTCTTTTTGGCTGTATAATTGTAGCGTTTGCCGGCACGACCCTGATAATATCCCCATCATTCGAAGCAATCGAAGTCAATGCAATTTACGCACTAATATCGGGAATATTGTCCGCTTTAGCATACCTTTCAATCCGACAATTGAGAACTACAGCATCATCAGAATCTGTTGTATTTTGGTTCGCACTTTTCTGTGTTATAGTCAGCCTCCCTCTTTCCGCTGAAGAACTAGTTTCCCTTTCCAGCTACGAAATCCAAGTTTTGATAGGCGTGGGCATAACCGCAGGCATAGGGCAAATAGGAATGACTAGGGCATACCATGCCGCCAAAGCAGCCTACATTGGCGCATTTTCCTACAGCACGGTAGTGGTGAGTTGGGCCTATGGCTTACTCATATTTGATGAGATTCTTTCCTTCTGGGACATGGTAGGAACTTTGTTGATTGTCGGAAGCGGCATAGTCCTTGCAATCACCTCTCCCAAAGATACCAAAACTCAAGTACACTAAGAATTGAGACCGTCTGAAATAAATTGAAGAACTTCCTTCAGATTCGTTTCATTATCAAAACTACTGACATCCACACCATCACGCACAGCATCAGTAATCAAAGGGAGGCACCTAGTCAATTCATCCACAATTGTGATATGGGCAGTTTGAGCGGTCCTTGAAAGTGGATTTAAGTCAATGGTGATAACCTGTTTACCCATATTAACCAAAGCTTGACAACGATCACCATCTTCTAGAGGTACAAGAACAACATCAGCAGAACCAATACCCTCAGAGCAACATTTTGCTCTTTCCGAAGAAAGATCTGGAATAACGTCGTCAGGATTCATACCTAGGGCCTGTATCCCAACACCATCCATCGTTTTGACTAGACTGGCAAC
>CAYFGG010000155.1:0-2084 GCA_964342795.1 uncultured archaeon
TTGATTGGGAAGATGCTATTGCTGCGGATGGTGTGTGGAGTGATAGTTCCAAAGGCGAAAGGGCGCCAGATATACTAGTAAACAACACTTTTGGATCACTAGATTTAATTGAAGTATACAAAAAAATACTAGATGAAGGAACCATACAACTAACGTCACAGCAAAGAAAGGAGATGGTTGAACAAAAAAAGAAACAGATTGTGGCGCGAATAGTTGCAAACGCAATGAATCCACAAACTGGTGGCGCACATCCTCCTCAAAGAATAGAGAATGCAATAGAAGAAGCAAGATATTCTGTGGATCCCATGGAGACTGTTGAAAAACAAGTCGAAAATGTTGTTAAAATGATAAAACCCTTGATTCCTATCACATTTGAAAAGATTCGTGTAGCAGTGAAGATACAGGCTATACATGTTGGAAAATGTTACGGACAGTTATCAGGCATCGGAAAGATTGAAAATGAGGAATATCAAAAAGATGGAAGTTGGGTTGGAATTATGGAAATGTCTGCTGCCTCATACAACAAATTAGAGGACGTACTGGGTTCTGTGACCAAAGGTACAGCCGAAACAAAAATTCTCTGAGAACTAAAGAAATCTTCAAATAGACCTGAGTTTGCGAAGGATTGTATTAGAAGGAAAAAAAGGATGATTTACGATGAGCGAAGAAGTAAGCGATAAATCTGATAGTGGTAGCTCTATAAGTTTAGTTTTACCTGGTGATTTACTAGATACAAAGAGCAAACCTGGACGGGGAATCTTCAGAAGTGAAGGAAGAGTTCACTCCTCTGTCTTAGGACATTCAAGTGACAGGTCTGGATATGTGAATGTGAACCCAATATCAGGAAGATATAATCCCAAAGTAGGAGACAAAATTGTAGCGATATGTGTTGAAACTGGACCTTCAGTATGGAGAATGGACATTGGTTCTTCATTTAACTCAACGCTACATCACAGTGAATCTGGATGGAAAGTACCATTTGGTGATACTGCAAGATTTTTAGCTATCGGAGATGCAATATGGGCTGAGGTTTTCATGGTTGATGCTGCAGGTTCACACCAAATATCGTTGAAAAAGGATGATTGCAGAAAACTATACTCAGGTACAGTAGTAAAGGTGGATCCTACTAATGTTTCCAGAGTTATTGGCAAACAGGGATCTATGATTACTAATATTAGAGAAAAGACTCAGACAAGAATTCAAATCGGTCAAAATGGTTACGTCTGGATTGATGGAAAAGGAGAAGATATTGCACTTGCGCAAAAAGCCATCGAGAAGATAAATCGTGAATCGACCTCAAAAGGATTAACAAAGAAAATAGAAAAATTATTGGAGAAATAAAATGGCTGGACAAACAGATATGGAATTGATAAAGAATGGTGTTCGACTAGATGGAAGGAAAGCGGACGAGCTTCGAGAAGTAAAGATAACTGCTGGTGTCTTAGACAATGCTGACGGGTCTTGCTATCTTGAATGGGGAAACAACAAAGTCTACGCTGGTGTCTTTGGACCAATGGAATGTCATCCTAGACACAAACAAAAAGCTGACAGAGCAATAGTTCAGGCTAGATATACAATGGCGCCTTTCAGTGTGAATGATAGGAAACGTCCAGGTCTAGACAGAAGATCTAGTGAAATTTCCTATATTGCATCACAAGCTTTTGAAAAAGTGGTTATGGTTGAAGAATTTCCAAAAGCATCGATAAGAGTTGATATGCAAGTTGTTGAAGCTCACGCTGGAACAAGATGTGCTGCAATGACTGCTGCATCTGTTGCTCTAGCTGATGCGGGAATACCCATGAGAGATATGATACCTGCATGTGCATCTGGAAAAGTCAATGACGTGGTTGTTCTGGATTTAAACAAGGAGGAAGACAATTACGGGCAAGCTGACCTGCCTCTTGCAATAATACCAAGCACGGGTGAAATAGTACTATTGCAGTTAGATGGACACCTCACACCTGATGAATTTGAGCAGGCCCTAGATCTTGCAACAAGTGGATGTATGGACTTGTATAAGATTCAAAGGAAGGCGCTTGAAGACAGATACGGAGGTGGAAAATGAGCAACGATAGTGTTTCAAA
>CAYFGG010000156.1:0-2072 GCA_964342795.1 uncultured archaeon
AGAGAGGATTGGGCAACAGATCTGATTATAGTATATGTTGAAACGCCCAATGCGAAAAATCCAGATTATTTCAGTGATCCAGTTGTAGACAATATAACTTATGTGCCAACACTGAAAGAAATTGCTCTTCTGGAAGAGACTATTGATTATAGAGGACAACAGGAAGATTTAGCTAAATATCCTGCAGACAGAGGTGAAATAGACAAAATCATATTCACATTGAGTATTTCAACACTAATTAAAGAATTCAATTCCACAAATGCTCGTTTCATAGAGGCCAGTGAGGGGAAGATATTTGGTGGACTAAGTATAGAGGAAAGTGATGATGATGCTGTAAACGAAACAGGAACATACCAGATACCAAACGATCAAGAAAGGGTTGATCAGATATTTGACGGGACGGCATCATCTTTACAGAATTTTGCAATTGACACTAATAATGATGGAATCATAGACACTGCAGTTATTCTATTCGCACTTAGAGCTCAGGAGGAGAATAATGATGATGTCCAAGAGGAAATGATTGCAAAAATACAGCAGCATATCGATGAACGGTATTGTCCAGATCCGAATGACTGTACAGATATGACACAGACTGGGTTGGTTGTTGTACTTCATGAAGTCACAGCAAGACTGTATGACGATCTTCTAACGATGTTACCGATGTCTTTAGGTATAGTTATAGGATTAATGTTGTTATTTCACAGGAACTGGTTAGCAATACCTGTAGTTCTTGTCCCAATTTTCTGTTCCTTGATATGGACTCTAGGGATAATTAGGCTTTCAGGAGTTGTACTTACTCCAATGATTGTGGCTGCTGGGCCAATCTTAGTCGGAATCGGCGTTGATTATGGTCTGCATGTAGCTAACAGAATCGTAGAATTCAAAGATGAAGGAAAGAAAATGCCGAGAGCTACATTCTTAGCTTTGCTCACAACTGGAAAGGCAACTCTTCTTTGTGCAATAACGGATACTATTGGGTTCTCTGCCTTGTTTATCTCACCGATAGCACCCATGAGGACAGTTGGATTGACAATGATTGTCGGTGTAGCATGTGCTTTCTTCCTAACTGTAAGCATGACACCTGCTATAATGAAAGTTACAAATTACTCAAGGCATAAATCAGAGGGATGGAAAAGTATCGCTGTATTTTCAACAAAGCAATGGAAGGCTATACTAGTCATATTACTCCTTACAACCACTTATTCGATTGCACGAATATCTGTAATGGATCAAGATATCAAAGGGAACGAATCGGCTCCAGAAGATATTGATTCAATTAAGAAATTAGGGGAATATTCTGACAAATTTGAAGCAGGACAAACAGGAATATTGTTGATAAATGGGCCTGAAAATCGACCTAAACCTGCGGCCAAGGATTTAGATGTACTTGATATCATGAATTGGACGCAAGGTGAAATCAATAACATATCTGTTTCGAACAGGAATACTGGTGATTTGATTAATGTTTCTGCTTTCTCAATAGTTGATTTCTTCAAATCTGCACACGTCAATTTTGCTATAGAAGACCTTAGTGGTGATACTGTATTCGAATATGATGGAACCTTCTGGGAATTTCTACATAGTGATTTCTTTGGGGAGGATTACACTTGGGTTGACATAAATCCACTGTACAGTAGAGAAGAACTTAGGTCGGATATGATTGATGTTTTCTACGAATCATTCACTGATGAAATGCGATCAATGCTGCTTACTGATGAATATGATAAGGCACTAATTTACGTTAGCATGCCCTATGTCAATATAGATGATACCACAATAATAGTCGAAAAAATAGATGAAATAGCTATAATCAGAGACAAACAAATGCACATACAGGATGCAAAGATGTCAACTCTTACTGGTGGTCCTCCTGTAACTATCGCTATAAACGAAGGAATTCAAAATACACAATTTGATACCATCGCCTTGAGTCTAGTTCTTGTTCTAATCACAATGATGATTATTTTTAAATCTCCAAAGTTTGGTTTTATAACTTTCCTACCAATTTTCCTTGTTATTCTTTGGTATCCTGCAACTGTTGATGCAGGAGGAACAAATCTGAATATTTT
>CAYFGG010000157.1:0-2067 GCA_964342795.1 uncultured archaeon
AGTATGATAAGTCAGGTGAACCGCTTTCTTCTCCTGTTTCTATTAGAAAACGACAAGTTGGGTGTGAAATTCCTTGATCTTGTAAAGCTAATACTGACAGGATTCCAGCATAACCGCCATAGCCGTCATCTACGCTTCCACGTCCAAATAACCATCCATCCTCAATTACTGGTTTCCAAGGGCCTTTGCCTTCAGACCATCCACTTGCTTCAGGTTGTTTATCTAGATGTGAATAGAATAAAACTTCACCATCTGCTTCTCCATCAATTCGAACCAACAATACAGGAGATCTATTTTTCAGTCTATGAACTGAGACTGTAAGACCCTGCAATGGTAAACTTCGGACCCAAACAACAAAAGTATTGACTGCAGCATCAAGGTACCCATTAGCCTCCCACTCTGAGTCAAAAGAGGGAGATAAGGCAGGAATCTCAACGAACTCGCAAAGACTAGGTAGTGCTGAATTGTCCCACCATTTATCTACAAAATCAGATAATTGTGAAAGGTCTAACTTAGGCATCTAAATCTCCAAAAGGAACAAAGCTCTCAGATATCAATCTCGCCAGATGTTCCACATGCATTACAAGTGACATTCTGTGACTTTCCAAGTATGCGGACCTCCATCTTAGATGCACATGTAGGACATTTGATTGTCGTCATCTCACCAGAATCCTCTTCTTTCGCTTGGAATGACTGAACCTCTTCTTCGTTTGGTTTCTCATCGCCTTTGACAGGACTAGCTGTAACGCTAGGCATGTCACTCTCAGATGTTTCCTTTCCGTCAGATAATAGATTATCTAAATCTAATTCTTTGATACCTTCAGAGTCACTGTCACTTGTCTTGGACCACTGGTCGACGCCTGCGTATGACTTTCTCTCTGGAAGAGTTTCTCCTCTGCTCATATTAATCAATGCAATTACACTGCCAATCACAAAGATTACAGAATTAAAAACTCCTATTAGGTAATCAAACATTCTCTCAAGAATCAAACCCTCTTGCAAGGTGACGGGCGAACCATCTGTGTAACGCATGTCTACTTCTTTACCAATTCTGTATTCCTCAGCCCAGATTTCACCATCGGTTGCCTCTGTAGTGTAGGCTGATCCTAAAGGTAGAGCTGCCACCATAAAAAGACTGAAAAAGAATACTAGTCTGAAACCTGCTGTTCTTTTTGCCACAATAGATATTATCAAATGCACAACTCCAAAAAACGCACATGCTCCCAATAATATCTTCCAGGTATCAAACGCCTCTTTGATACGATCCTTCACCGCTTGATATGCATCCATGTTCTCCTGCGAACAGCCGTCTCTTTCACAAATTTCTAATGCATTATCCATGTAAGCTAGGCGATCCTCTAGAATATAACCTGCAACTGAAATCATGAACAATGATACCGCAATCAAAAGAAGACCCTGTAACACACCTATAACCATAAATCCAGTTCCAATTTTTTGACCACCGGAAGATCCTGAAAGCCCGGAACCCTCATTGGACTTCATGTTCCGGACACCGAATACAATCCCTGCAAGCAAGACTATACCACCTATGTACATGCCGGTCTTGACGAAATCTATCGCAATACAATAGTTACTGATTGTCAAAGTACAATCTGAGGTGTCTGATTCAGTGGCTGCGCTTGCATTTCCAGCAATAGTTAACGAAAGAAAAAGAACTGCCAATAATGCTGGTATGAGGTGTTTCATGATTTGCTCATATTTTGGCTATATTATAATATTTTTGATTTGGACAAGGTCATAATCGTCTTCTCAATGAAACTACTGTCAAGATAGTTAGTCCTACCACCACTAAACTAGGTCCAGGAATCTCTATTGTCTTCATTTCATCATCTGAAGGATTCTTGCCATCTGAGGTTGTGGTATCTGTAGTATCGGATGTGCCAGCAATATTTGCCCCTCTAGGATTATTGAACAAAAACACCGTAGTGTCTGAAGCAATATTATTTCCGTAATAGTCAATACCGCCTGTATAACCTGCACCAAACATGATATGTGTGCCATCACTAGACATCGCAACATTAAAGCAATTACAGCCATTCTCAAGGC
>CAYFGG010000158.1:0-2048 GCA_964342795.1 uncultured archaeon
CGAATTTTTCCTCTTTAGCCACCTCCAATTTGATAAGTTGAACTTCTTGTCTAGTCTTAGGTTTTTTCTCTAATAGTCGATTGACAACCAGTTCGGCTTCCATCATATCAATAAAGATCCTTTTTTGCTTTCGTCATAATCTCTGGATTGTCCCCATTGACTAAAACGTCATCCTCTATTCTCACTCCCCCTTTACCAGGAAGGTATATTCCAGGTTCTATAGTCACAGCCATTGATTCCTTCACAGTTACTCTAGATTTGTAAGTTAATGAGGGAAATTCATGTATTTCTAGCCCAAACCCATGTCCTGTTCCATGGACAAAATTTCTTCCATAACCCTTCTTTCGTATGAAATCTCTTCCTGCCTTGTCCACTTTGTGTCCTGTTGTCCCTGCATTAAGTGCATTAATGGAACGTTTATTTGCATCTAGAACTATTTGATAAATATCCTTCATTTCAGGTGATGGCTCACTATCAACAAAATAAGTCCTAGTTATATCCGAGCAATAACCGTCCCAGAACACCCCGAAATCACATATGACTGGGTCACCTTTCTCCAACTTTCTATTTGTGTTAGAGTGGTGAGAATGAGCTGCATTAGGGCCTGAAGCGATTATTGTTGTGAATGAATTTTCTTGAATTCCATTACGGCCCATAAAGTAATCAATTTCAGTTCTTACTTCTCTTTCAGTTAGTCCTTCCCCACATTCGACAAGGTTTCTTGCGAATTCTTGTCCAGCATCAGATTGTTTGATTGCCTTTCTAATCCTTTCCAGTTCGTCATCGGATTTGACACCTCTCATTTCTGTAACAAAATTATTCTGATTCACCTTAACAGATCTTCCCATTCTTATCTTTGAATCTGCATAAACATTCTCTATTTTCTTTTCCCTTAGGCTGTTTTTGAGAACATCCAAGGCAGTTTTTCCATCGGACTCAATTTCTGGATAGTGAGTCCATAATCTAATATCATCAATTGAAGATTCTTCTCTACATCTGTGCTCTTCTAAAGAGGAAGTTATAGCTATAGGTTCCCCTTTCTTTGGAATTACAATAAAATTCATAGTTGACCCAGGGGGACATCCTGGGGGTGCTTCTGAGTTCGCTAGATATCTTGTATTTCCAGGTAGTGATACCAGAAAAGCATCTTTGTCTTCAAGATTCTCCCTTATTGCGTCCCATCTTCTTTTGTAGTTAATTTTCATGATCTCCCGTCATCGTTTTTGCCAGTGCATAGCCTGGCCATAAATTGCCTATGATTAATAATCCACCTATTGTATAATAATCTTTCATTAAGAATATAGAAGAAGTTATGACCACTACAAGATACAAAATAGCAGTGTAAATTATTGTTATTTTCATAGTCCCTCCACGATTGTTTCAGTTATATCTGGGCCTAAACCAGATAACCATAGTATGCTTAGTATAGCCGCCGGAAAAATCTGCATAGCTAGATCATCATCGAACCATTTCAGTTTCGGTCTTTCTACTATTACAGCAACCAACGCTCCCATTACAGAGTAAAAGATAGAACCTATCACAGATACATATATCAAAAAGGCGCACAAGAATCCTAATCCTAAACCCCAGTTTCCACCTAAATTTCGATTAGCTTCTCCTATCACAGGATCAGTGTACGCAGCCATGATTATTGTTGCAATTGCTATACTTTGGGGAAATGCTCCCATTTCAGTGAAGATAAATAGGATGGATGTTCCAGTTGCAAACCAAACAAATCCAGCTACTCTTGTCTGTTCATAGTCTCTCATTCCCACCAGTTCAAATTTATTTTTCAGTCTTAGGTATTCTATAGTGATGATTACTATCCATAGGATTATGGCCAGATAAATTCTCTCTGAACCGAATACCTTCTGGGGGAAAAGAAAGAAAATTACGAAACACGCAGCTACTGTGTGATTGAAACGCCTGTATATCTGTTCGTCGAACATCGGGACTCTGCCCTGACTAAAGACCGTATTAGATATGTATATCTATGTTCAAGAACTGAGCCATTTCCTTGTATCTGCTTCTAATAGTAACTTCGGTCA
>CAYFGG010000159.1:0-2038 GCA_964342795.1 uncultured archaeon
AGCGAGATTTCAGAGTAAAGCGTATATATTCCTCATATTTGCACAGCATATGAATCCTCTCAGGATATTTCTGTTAGTTTTGTCGATTATACTTCTTTTCAGTGTTGATAATGCTGAAGCTGATGACTGGGAGTTATCATTGGAAAATACAAATATGCTTGATAAGAATAATTTTTTTGAACAGTGTAATCGTCCTCCAAACCGCGATTGTGCATTCATAGATGCTATTGTTTCTGGGAATTATTTGTATGTAACTGCATACGGAACCGAGGGGGGATTATTTATCATAGATATTGAAGAACCTACCAATCCCACTTTAATTGGAACTTATGAAGATTTTTATGGTGATATAGCTATATCTGGAAATTATGTCTATCTTCTCAGTTCGAATCTGTCTATAATTGATGTTGAAGACCCTAGCAACCCTACTTTAGCTGGAATTTTAGATAATGAGGGCGGATGCAGTATAGCTATATCTGGAAATTATGCATATCTTCACACACCTCATTCTTCATTTATTACAGTAGATATTGAAGATCCTAGTAATCCTGACACAGTCGGGCAAGTGGATGAGCAGATTGATCCTGTAGGTAGTAATGCTTGTAGTGTAGATATTTCTGGAAATTATGCCTATGTTACAGGTAGTTCTAGTGGTGCAAATTCCGGATTACATATAGTAGATATTGCGGATCCTTTTAATCCTACATTAATTGGGAGTTATGAGCCAGATGATACTCTCTTGAGTGTGGCTATTTCTGGAAATTATGCCTATGTTACTGGCAGTTTCTATGATTTGCATGTATTAGATGTTGGCGACCCTACCAATCCTTCTTTAGCTGGAAGGTGTAATACTACTTTTCAGTCCAATGATATAGCAGTTATTGGAAATTATGCTTATCTTGTTAAAGATGTAAATGGTGGTCAGGATGCATTATTTATGGTAGATATTGAGGACCCATTTAATCCTACTTTTACAGGGAGTTATTTACGTTCAAGTTCCATTGGAGAGGGATATGGTATAGCCGTTTCTGGAGATTATGTTTATGTTACTGGCAAGCGTGGGTTAGCCATCCTAGAATCAGGATTTAAGCCTCATGCAATAATTGATTTGATATCTCCTTCACCTGTCAGATTTAGTGATGAAATTTCATTCAGTGGTTCTGGTGAAGATTATGATGGGACAATTGTGAAATATGAGTGGATGTCATCTCTCGATGGTTTTTTGAGTAATGAAGAAGACTTTAGCATTACTGCCCTCAGTGTTGGTGACCACAATATTTCTTTCAGAGTACTGGACAATAGTGGCCGATGGTCCTATAATGACAGTGTAATTTTGGTTGTCAATTCCAACGACCGTCCATCTGCAGAAATTAATCTCTCCAGTGTTCCTTCACAAGCTGAAGAAGGAACAACATTATTCTTCAATGGGACTGGCTTAGATAGTGACGGCACTATCGTAGTCTACTTGTGGCAATCATCGATTGATGGATTTTTAAGTAATGATGAAGGCTTTAGCACCTCAGTTCTCAGTAGAGGCAAGCATATCATATACTTCCAGGTACAGGACAATGACGGTGATTGGAGCAGTGATTCCCAATTTGAACTCTTGATTTACACTTTACCTAGAGCTATAGCAGGTCAAAACTCAACTGGTACTCCGGGAGTTCCACTGCAGTTTAGTGGAGCTGGTGCTCATGAGAATGGAACTATTGTGAAGTACGAATGGGATTTTGATGGAGATGGTATTTTTGAGTGGTCTTCTACTGAAAATGGTTTGACTACCTACATCTACAATAATGAAGATACATACACAGCAACTTTGCGTGTTACGGATAATGAGGGATTTACAGATATGGACACTGTAGAAATCACCATTTCTGAGAAAAAAATAGTATTGAATGAGGATGATAATACTGAAGTTACAGTTTCAGATGCTAAAGAAAACGAAGAGGGTATCCCTTCGCTATCATTTATTCCAGCATTTACAATGATTGGCTTAATCGCAATATTTAGAAGAAAATAGTGAGGTTTAGAATAA
>CAYFGG010000160.1:0-2023 GCA_964342795.1 uncultured archaeon
TTATCAATCCATAAATTCTGAATATTGCTCTATATTTCACATATAGCTATACAAATCTACAGTTAAGATAGTTCCCTTATCATAGAGATACATTCTTGTTTTGTAATTTCAGTTATAGCCTCTGCATCTCCCTTGCCATTGTAACCTGCAGCTCCAGGATGTCCTCCGGCAGATCCACCATTGATATTCTCAACTTTTTCAAGCACTTTGGTAAGATTAAATCCGTCTGCTACTATCCTATTCGACGCTCTTGTAGACAATCTCATTTCACCTTTTTTATTCTCTGAGGCCACTATAGATATGTCAGCTCCTAGGACAATAAGTAACCTAGCAGATCCCGACTCAAATGATCCCACAAGACTAGTTGCAATTATCCACTTCCCCTCTTGTATCCATTTCATTCTTTGAGCCGCTTTAAGGAACATTGTTTTCTGAGTCAATGGTCGTTCACGATCTAAGAGGTTGATAATTTCTTGAGGGTCAGCCCCAGCATCACAAAGTTCACTTGCAACATTGAACGTCTCGTTATTGGCATGTCTGAATTGCCCAGTGTCAGTGTATATGGCAGAAAGTAAGACTGTTGCACAGTGTTTACTGACCTCCATTTCGAGCTCTTTTATGAATAGAAAGATTATTTCAGCAGTACTTGTTTTATGAGGTAGATGTATGAATTCAGTTCCTTTTGGCCATCCTACTATCTTATCATGGTGGTCTATGACTATGATTTGTTTTGCTTCAGGAACAGGTCCACAATGTTCTGGATTGGGGCTGTCTAATGCAATAACAGTTCCATCCCATTTCGCAGGTGGCTCCGCCAAAATCTCTTCTTCATTCATGTTGGCAATATTTTGGCCAGAGACACTTATGCCCTCTGATGCAGATATTGTCGCATCCTTGAAAACTGTTTTAAGAGCAATAGCCGAGGCTACAGAATCAACATCGGCATGGTGGTGAATTAGAAGCAGTAAATCGTCTTTAAGCGATTCTTTAATCTTTTCATTCAGAAGCATTCTTACCGCTTCCTTCCTGGACTTTCTGAAGAACAGGCGCTAATTTTTTCTGCATCTCCTCGAGTTCTTTGTTCATTGATTCAATTTGATTCTTGAGACTTTTATTTCTTATTTCCATAGTCTCCTTTTCATCATTAAGTTCACTTCTGAGTTTCTCAATGTCATCCACCTTCTTCATCACAGAACCAATTGCACGATAAAGAACGGAATTTTTTCCAGCATCTTTTATTTCTTCTAGAGTTCTTTCGGTTTCTCTTATTGACATGTCAATCTGAGATGCTTGTTGTGATAGAGTTTGCACCTGCTGTTGCATCTGCTGGAAGAGACTCAGTTTCTCTTGAACATTCTCAGGCGTTATCTCAGTCATTGCTAGTGACTCCTTGTGCACAATGAGCCCAGCCTAAGAAAGAGTTTAGGGCAGCACGCAAACTCGTCAAATCTTCAGCCTCAACTTCAATTTTCAATTTCTCACCAGCAGGATGAACCTTGACATCAACTTTTGGGAGTCCTTCTTTTGCTTCTACATTCAATGCTTTAGCAATAGCTTCAGTATCCTTTCCAGTTTTCAAGCTCACTTGAGCTTTCATCAGTCAGAAACAACGGTTTTCTTAGTGGAAGGTCTTATCTTGTAGAAAATCTTCTCACCACAGACACGGCATGTAAGACCGAGAACTTCCAGATCCATGTCTAATCTTGATCCACAGCTAGCACACTTGTAGTTGACCATTTTCAGTCCTCCCTAGTTGGATAGTAAGCCCCGCTGGCAAATTGATAATCACAACTGTTACATTTGAATATCCCAGTTGAGACACGCTTGACATTTACTTTAGAGCATGATGGGCATTCGTGTTTTTGCTTTTGTTTTTTCTCAACAGAACCTAGTCTTCTTCGAACAGATACGCCGTACCTTGGTCCGAATCGGCCGGTGCTTCCAACTTTTTTTGTCCCCTGACTCATCCTGTAGCACCTTTCAGAGCCTCACGTAAAACGTTATCGGCACTTCTAGCAGTCTT
>CAYFGG010000161.1:0-2022 GCA_964342795.1 uncultured archaeon
ATATCTGCCCTTTGGTGGTTTGTTTTCATCATAGTTATTCTTCTAGTTGCTTCGATGATATCAGCAATGTTCCTTTTACCTGCACTTTATGCCCTAATAGTCAAGTCAGGTGGTACCCTGTCGTGACGGTTACTACCATAATTGGTGCTCAGTGGGGAGACGAAGGCAAGGGAAAAGTTACAGACTACCTAGCAGATAATTCTAAAGTTGTTGCCAGATCACAAGGTGGCAACAATGCAGGCCACACTATAGTTGTCGATGGTCGAAAACATAAATTACATCTTCTTCCTTCTGGTATTTTGAGGAAAGATGTTGTAAATGTAGTAGGTAACGGAGTTGTTGTAAATCCAGATGTTTTACTCAAAGAGTTGACTAATCTTGGAGAAGATAGAGGCCATCTATTCATTTCAGATAGAGCCCATGTGATAATGCCGTATCACAAAATGTTAGATGGCGGGGAAGAGAGTTCTAAGGGCAAATCGATGATAGGAACTACAGGCAATGGCATAGGTCCTTGCTATTCAGATAAGGCATCTCGAATCGGAATTAGAATGGGAGATATTCTAGATGATGATATGATAATTGAGAGATTGGAAAAGGCATTACCACGTAATCAAGCATTACTTTCTCATTATGGAATAGATAATAATTTGACAGTGGACAGTTTGTTTGAAACCTGTAGGGAATGGAGGAATCAGCTGGGCGATTTTATCACAGATACTTCCCTGTTAGTTAATCAGCATATAGATAATGGTGATAATGTCCTTCTTGAGGGTGCACAGGGCGTTCACATAGATATTGAGTATGGAACATATCCGTTTGTCACTTCATCTAGTCCTACAACTGCCGGTGCAGCTTTGGGTTCGGGAATTGCTCCATCTAAAATCTCAAATGTGGTTGGTGTAACCAAAGCATATCTTACTAGAGTTGGCTCAGGTCCTTTTCCCACTGAATTAGAGGATAAAGTAGGTGAAATGATAAGAGATAAAGGACAGGAATTTGGAACTACTACTGGACGCCCAAGAAGATGTGGCTGGCTAGATTTGGTCATGCTGGAATTATCCAATAGAATCTGTGGTTTCTCTTCATTAGCAATCATGAAACTAGACATTCTATCAGATATGGATGAGATCAAGGTTTGTGTGGCATACAAGGACGATACAGGTTCGGAAGTCAACCACTTTCCATCATCACTATCCTATCTTGCAAAATGCGCACCAGTGTACAAGACTTTCTCCGGCTGGTCTTCGTCAGATATTGATATTTTGAAAGGAATTATACCTAGTGAAATGGAAAATTATCTGGATTTCATTTCTGAAAGTTTGAATCTTCCAATAAGTATTGTTTCACTTGGTCCAGGTAGAGATGAGACAATAATCCTCTAGGTTCAGAACATTTTGGCTGCAGTGAGAAACACTCTTGGATCAGGATAATTTTCGCAATGTTGGTAGGTGTATGAAACACGGATAGTACCGGATTTATCAATAAGGAATTCTCCGGGAGACAACCATGGGTTGTCAACAAGAGGGCGGTTTATAGCACGACGAGCCTTCTGGAATTCTAGTCCAACTTCTTTCGAATGGCACCACGTTTCTTCAGGAGCGCTGTAAAGGAGCTGTTCGATACCAAAATTTGAAAGTCCGAACGCACTGTAAACTACAAAATCTGGGTCACAGAGAATGGTACATTCGATATTATGTTCCTCCTTGTATGCAGCCGCCCTTTCCGGTTCACCTTGACCAATAATGACTGGGTTAATGCCGGAGGCACGGTAGTCTGCGTATTCTTCGTTCAGTCTTGTTGCGCGATCAACACCACATCCACAACCGAAGTGTCGCCAAAACATCAATAGTGCAGAACCTTCCGCCCAGAACGAGGACAATTGGCATGAAGCCCCTGTGTGGTCTAGTAGTTTGAGGTCTGGTGCACTAGTGCCTACACCTAGGAGTTTAGATCTCTCGTCACCAGGTCCAGCTATCCAAGTTTCAAGCCATTCTTTTTCAGCAGCTTCAGTGAGTTTAT
>CAYFGG010000162.1:0-2012 GCA_964342795.1 uncultured archaeon
TCAATTCCTGTAATTACAATATCATTTCCACCGTCAAATGAAGAAATAGTAGGATTGCTACGAACAACAGTTATATCTGTTTCATGAGACCAACGATCTCCATTGTCCTCTGCATCATAACCCTCATTTTCTGAATTATACTCAATATCTGGTTCAAAGAAATGAACAACACCGTCGGTTGTAACAACTGCAATATCCATAAGGCCATTGCCATCAAAATCTGCTATTGCTGGAGCGCCATAAGCTGCTTCAAAATTATTGAAATCGCTTTCCAGACTATTGTTGTTTTGATTTTGAATCTCTCCAAGATCCCTTTGCCACATTAGCTTGCCAGGATTACCTCCATCTCTGATGACTAATTTACCAACTAAAGATTCACCATCATTGGTGGTTGTGACATAGGCTATATGCTTGACATTTCTATCATACGGGTCTCCGCCAATATTTGCACTGAAATTTCCTATAGATGTTCCCCAGGAATATACCTCCTGTGATGAACTGCCTCTATCCCATGAAACAACTGGCGTCTTCTTCTGAATAGTCCTATCTGTTATGTCTGCGACACCAGTATGATTTGCATCCTTCCCAAACATAGACCAGTCTGCTTGGACTCCTGGAGGCACCAGTAGAAGAATCGCAAGCAGAAACGCTACAGTACGCTTCATCTAAGACAGGATTCTAAGTACGTCGTTAATTAGGTTTGCTATCGACACAAAAAGGTGATTTTAGTGCGGCAATGGAAAATCTGCGCAAAAATTTGATATTTCTTTACTGATTCTTTCTTGAGTGGATGAATCTCCTTTGGAAACAACAACTTGGTCAATCCAATCTGCGATTTTCTCCATTTCTGCTTTACTCATTCCTCTTGTGGTAACTGCAGGTGTACCAAGACGAAGACCACTTGTTTGCATCGGAGGACGAGGGTCCTTTGGAATACCATTATGATTTGTAATCATCCCTGCGTTTTCCAACCAAACTGCAACCTCTTTTCCAGTATTGTCTGGGACTTTCTCTCTCAAGTCAACAAGCATCAAGTGATTATCTGTACCACCGCTAACCAATCTATATCCTCTTTCAATTAAGGACGCGGAAAGAGCCTGTGCATTCTCTACAATATTCTTTGCATAGGTCTTGAATGAGGAATCAAGGGCTTCTCCAAAACAGACTGCCTTACCTGCTATAACGTGCATCAAAGGTCCGCCTTGTGAACCTGGGAAAACTGCCCTGTCTATCTTTGTTGCTATTTCCTCATCATTAGTCAGAATAAGTCCTCCACGAGGCCCACGCAATGTCTTGTGTGTTGTTGTAGTCACTACATGAGCATGTGGGAATGGAGAGGGGTGTACACCACCAGCTACTAGGCCTGCAATATGAGCTATATCGCACATTAGAACTGCACCGCATTCGTCAGCAACTTCTCTCATCTTGTCAAAATGAATTGTACGAGGATAGGCAGAATAACCACAAAGAAGCATTTTGGGCTTATGTTCTAGGCATACTTCTCTTAGTGCTGAATAATCTATGGTCTCAAAATCAGGGCTATTTTCATCATATACAAGTGGATAGTGAACGGGCTCAAAATATTTCCCAGATATGTTGATTTTCAGACCATGGCTTAGATGGCCCCCATCAGACAAAACAAGACTTGCATATTTGTCTCCTGGCTGCATGAATGCAAAAAATGCAGATATATTGGCTGATGCACCAGAGTGTGGTTGAACATTAGCAAAACTACAGTTAAACAGTTTCTTGGCTCTTTCCTGCGCAAGAATTTCCATCTCATCGTAGTTCTTACAGCCACAGTAGTATCTCTTACCTGGATATCCTTCTGCATATTTGTTAGTCATGCATGATCCCACTGCTTTAGCTACAGCTTGGGAAACATGATTCTCGGATGCAATCAGTTCTATTGTATTATTTTGGCGCTCAGATTCCTTTGCAATAATATCGGAGACTTGCTTGTCCATACAATGGTCAAAGAACTTGGATTAATATGTTTCTCACTATTTTTC
>CAYFGG010000163.1:0-2009 GCA_964342795.1 uncultured archaeon
CTACCTTCAAATGGTGCAGGCATTACTACAGCAATGATTGGTGGAAGAATTGCTGGACAGGTGATTGCAGAAAATACCAAGCAAAATACATCATTGGATGAATATCAGAAAAGATGGAATCTACAAATGGGGAAATTAATGAAATATTCTAAAAGAGGAATACGTTGGGGAGGACTAATGTTTAGATCCCCGGACATTTTAGTCAATGCCTCATTCAATCCACTAACAAAACCAATTATCTGGAGGGCGATTACATGCAGACCAATGTTTGGAATATACTAGATACCTGTGCATTTCTAAGCCAGACACATCCTGCTGGCAAAATAGCAACAGTCAATGGGATTGAAGATGAAATAGTAAATCGTCAAAGTAAACAATACTACTCAAATCTTAAAAGTAAGGGACTGAAGATAGTTGAACCACAGAATGATTCACTTAGATATATTGAGGAAATAGCTCAGAAAACAGGAGACTTGGATGTTTTATCTGCTATTGATCAGAAAATACTAGCATTAGGGTATGAACTTGAAGGAATAATAATCTCAGATGATTTTTCAATACAGAACGTAGCATTGTATATGAAACTAGAAGTTATCTCTTGTAGCGGAAATAAAATCAAAGAATTAAGAATTTGGCAGTATAAATGTTCAGCTTGTAATCAAATATCTAAAAAGAAAAAAGAAACTTGCGAAGTTTGCGGAAGTGAAGATATTTTTAGAATTAAGGCAAAATAAATCCGTCATTATCCAGAACTGGAACTATGTCGTGTGAGTCTATAGACATACATTTGACAAAATCACCCTCCAAACCTGCACTAGCCAGCATTTTGTAACTAGGGGATGACAAACACGCATCTGCAATTTTATCATCTGTCAATCGAAACTTCTCGTTTGGTGTATCGAAAAGATGTTTGAAATATTCTGCACATAGGTTATCCTCTATAACTTCCTCACCAAGACGGCCTGAGCAGATTATTGAAACGTCCATATTTTTCTCTCTGAGAAAGGAAACTACAGAACTAGAATTGCAAAAACTTCCCATTACTGCTATAGGTGAATCCTTACAGGCTACAACCATACGGGAACCATTAGTTGTACTTGACAACAAAACTTTACCTGATAAATCAGTTTCAGACATCTCTACTGGTGAAGAACCTAAATCATAACCTTCAATCTTCTTACACAACCTTTCACCACTTTTCAGAGAATCCGGATATTGATTAAATTTCTCGGAGAGGTGTTCACGACTTGAACAAGGAACTATCCTTTTCGCTCCACTAGCAAATGCATTCACGTAAGTTGTTGAAGCTCTTATAGTATCAACGATAATTACGGCATCGCCTCTTGAAACTGCATTCTTAGCCCCATCAATACCATGCTCAATTCGAACTTGCATTCTAACCTATTTTCTACCTTGTTTCTTCAGATGTCTATCGCCAATAACAAAGTAAAAATCATTAATTGTATCGCCTCTCAAACCTCTTCTTAATGTCTCTACAGATATAACATCAGTCGGATGAATATTACCAAGATTAGCTTCTGAACCGAATTGTCTCAGGAAGAAAATCTGCTGTGACTTGCGAGGAGCTTCAAAAATAACTTTTTTTGGATCTATGTCTTGAAGAACATCATCCATTTTTGACTCCTTAGGTTTGCCCTCTTTGTCCATTATTCCTACACTCACACCCGATTCACGTGCTTCAAGTATAACCTTGTCAGCACCAGCATCAATGAATTTTTTCAATAGTTGATTGTACTCTTTACCGCCATAATCGTCTTCAGGCAACTTTTTACCTACCTCACAGAAAACCCTGAGACCCATCTCACTAGCAATTGATATTAATTCTACAACACGATCTGAACCAATATCAAGACTACCACTCGATATCTCTGTCGAATCACAACCTAAATCTAATAATTCTTCAAAAAGCTGTTCGACTTTACCTTGATGCTCTGATAGTTCAAGTAAAGTTCCTCCATTACAAACCGATATTTCGTGATCTCTAAGTA
>CAYFGG010000164.1:0-1979 GCA_964342795.1 uncultured archaeon
CTATCAATTTAGGTAAAAAACGTAAATTGCCATTCACTACTTCATAATCTGTATTATCAATAACATAAATCAATCCCGTACCTACTGTAGTTGACAAGACTTCAACAGCTGCAGAAATTAAATGGCGTTCACCTTCTAATTCTGGACGGATATGAGATATATCTACCATTTCAGGATAAGGTTCTGTATAGTGTATGTAAGAAGAACGGCCACCATTCTCATTTCCCGTTGATCCGCTATCTGGTTGCCCATCTCCATCAAAATCCGCAAAGTCCATCCAATAGCCTACTTCGGGAGCACGCCACAAACAGGTTACAGGTGAACCAATTGTACTTTTACATCCTAAACCATAAAACAAATAATTCTCAGGACTATTGATTGGATGGGGGACATCGGTCACATCTCCAATTCTTACACCAGCTTCCCAATAAGCTCCATACACATATGTCCTTCCATAACGAGGATCCAGTGGATCATTACCTGGCCAAGTTTGAACTGTCATATCATGAATGTAAATCCAACCTCCCCTTGTTGTTTCCCAAGCAACTTCATATTCTCCAACTTTGATTACTGTATGGCCATATCCTGCACCAGGTACTCCTTCCAAAGTTCTAGCTACTGATCCTTGAAGATTCAAATGAGCTATAGTAACACCTCCACATGCTTCTCCCACTGCAATATCACAGCCTTCATAATCAGGATTTGCAACAAAAATATACCATTCACCATCTATCATATGTGTGTATAGATTATGTGGCCCACTAGGATGATCTGAATCATACCAGCTATCCACCCATACGGGATTTGTCTTGTCTGTTACATCCACTAAAACTACACTGACCTGAGTTGGATCGCCCCATTCACCGACTTGAGGATCTGCATAACCAGGATCAACCAACTGATTTTGCAGTATAACGTATTCTCTTCCACTAAATTCAAGATATTTTATATCAAGAAGCTGGGTGTTAGGATCTGTATATTTCCCCATAACTGTTGTATTGTAAGGATCTGTGACGTCAGTTATATGGAATTCAGACCATCCTGCTTGATATGCATATGTTCTACCATCTGGAGAATCTGCAACCGTAACCTCAGCATTTCCACCGTTCGTAAGAGGGTTATACTCTATTTGCTTTATGTTCCCACTACTCATATTATGCATTGAAGCATCCATATGATCATGTCCTTCTCCCTGCAATAGTGGATCTTCCATTATCATTATGTCATTATCTAAAGATGTTTCTTCATCTGAAACTAAAAAATATGTAAAAGCGCTAATCAGACTGAGGGCAATTAAAGCCGCTAGTGCCATCTCCTTAGTCTGCATTAATTTGGGCAGTATAACCTTTTATTTATAGGCTATTTACAATACAAATATATGAAGGCAAAAGAAGTAGTAATAGGTACAGTGATTGGAATTATCTTATGCTTTCAGATAGTCTCTCCAGTAGCTACTGCACATACTGGTGGTATTTTTACAATAATTGTCTCAGAGAATGGTGTTGTTCCTGGAAATGTTCAGATGTTGGTAAATGATACTGCACGTTGGATTAATGTTGATGATACTGAGAATGTAACTCATAGAATTCTAGTAGATGCAAACTCAGATGGAATTTATGACGGGGAAGAAGATTGGGATTCGGGAAACTTAACCGATTCTTGTGAGCACGTAAATGGGACAAAAGTAGATGAAAATTGTAATGCTTATTTTGATGTAGTTTTCAATGAAACTGCCTTGAACATGAGCTATTATGACATTGTAGGAACTTACGCATTTGTAGATATTGTTTCCAATGGCGATAAAGTATATGGGAATGTTACTGTTAACCCAGATGTCCATCTTACTGCCGGATTTCAAGACACATCTACAACTGAAGAAGAAATAGAAGAGAAAGAAGATAAGCCCGCGTTTCTCCTAACAATCGCAGTATTGTCTGGAATAGGTGCAATAATACTAGGAGGCATGATTATCTTTGGCA
>CAYFGG010000165.1:0-1975 GCA_964342795.1 uncultured archaeon
GCGAGAAAGAACTGGTGGCGTGGTATGCATACAATTCAGCTGGAGGATTGACATCTTCCTCAATATCTTCAGAATTCACAAATACGAGTCGAGAATCAGGGATATAACCTTAAGCGTAGAAAAATAGTTGGTTATGCACTAGCAAATAATCTTTTTATATAATTAATATAAATTTTTTTACGATGAACTACAATATCCGTCCAATGGAGGGAATAAACCGAATTATAGGCGTCTACCACGCAGATGGTGGAATAATTGGGGAATTGAAATATTTCTCGGGTAAGATTTTCGGTAATTCACACTGCTCTTTGTGTGATGTTACCAGTGGAAAGAACAAAAAAGTTTGGAATAAATGTCAGCAGGATTTGGGAATTGATGTTGATATGGTTCATCTTAATGAGAGAAACGTAGATCTGGCAAATTTCACAAAGGGAATTACACCATGCATAGTTGGACAAACAAGCACAAACTACGTTCTGATAGTTAGCAACAAAGAACTAGATAATTGTAATGGCAATACTGAAGAATTAGAAAAAATCCTTCACAAAAAATTGGCTATCTGATTCATCAATTATTGTAAATAGTCATCAATAGGCTGTCTATAAGTGAGAGAGAAAGACGAATCTCGGTTAAACGAATTTCTAGAAAAACCGGAAAAAGCACTGTGGAGCATAGCGCTGCCAGTTATGGCTGGAATGGCCATACAAACAATGTACTCAATAGTCGATATGTTATTCATTGGACAATTGGGTGGAGAGTCGATAACTGCTGTCGCTTTCAACATGCCTCTCTACTTTTTTGTGATGGGGATAACATTTGGAATTGGAACTGGTGTAACTTCTTCCATATCGAGAGCTATCGGCGCGGAAGATAAGCGTAGAGCCGATAACTCCGCTGAGCATGGAATATTACTTGGACTTGTCTTGGGTATCGCCCTGACAGTAGGAGGGTTGATTTTGGGAAAAGACGTCCTTTCAGCGCTTGGTGCTCCTGATGAAATGCTTGAAGAATCATGGGATTATCTCAGAGTCACGTGTTACGGAATGATGTTCATCATTTTCTCTATAGTTTTCCGTTCAATTTTGGCGGGAGAAGGCGACATGAAATTCCCCGTAATGGTTGCTGCGATAGGAACTATACTGAATATAATTCTGGATCCAATCTTCATATTTAATCTCGAAAGATATGGTGGTTTCGGACTTGGTATGGGAGTTGAAGGAGCTGCTGCCGCTAGCGTGGTCTCGCAAATGGTGGTATTCACAATATTTGTTTACATGCTTTTCTGGAGAGACCATGCTTACATCACATTCGACTTACGTAATTTTGAATTCTCAACGGAATTGATGAAAGAAATATTGTGGGTGGGTATACCATCTTCAATTTCAATGATAATCATGTCTTTTGGTCAGGCTATATTCAATTACATTTTGGTTGTAGGTTATGGGCCAGACTCAGTCGCGGCATATACCATCTCAGGCAGGCTTGACATGTTGATGTTCCTGCCAATAATGGGGATTGCAACCGGCTTAGTAACGACCGTTGGAATGTTTACAGGTGCAAAGAGGATGGACAAGGTAAGACAAATCATTCTCTATGGTATCAGTAGAGCGTTTGCAATCGTTGCCGTTGCTTCACTGGTTGTCTTTATTTCAGCACCATATATTATGGGGTTGTTTACGGATGATCCAGTCATTGAAGAGATAGGTGTTGGTGCCCTTAGAACCCTTTGTTTTGCATATCCTTTTGTTGGTATTGCAATGCCTTGTGGAAGGATTATGCAAGGTCTAGGACAAGGTTTTCCAGTTCTAGTAATTACAGCCCTAAGAGTTTTGCTAATCTCTGCTCCATTGGCATATTATTTTGCTAACAATGGATATGATATTGTTTGGATCTGGTATTCTATTGCAATCTCAATTGGTGTATCTGCAATAGTCGGACCTATATGGGTGTGGAAAACGATAAACACTATAGAAAA
>CAYFGG010000166.1:0-1971 GCA_964342795.1 uncultured archaeon
GCCAATTGATATTCCCATATTTTGATAAAAATACAAAGGCAGAGTCAATTCTGGGTGGCGCTAGAGTCATCAGTTGTTTGGTTTCACCTAATCTTAGATCTACAACAGTTCCATTCTGAACATAATTTGAGAGAGGATCAATAACAAGATTAGGTATGAAAACTGCAACGTCCTTTTTTGCAGTTATAACTATGGGTTGAAATTCACCTGCAATCATTGTTTCTGGATTTACACTGATATCATCTACAGTTATTTCTACGGTTGAATCATTTTCCAGACACCCTGCTAATGCAGGCATCAAGAACAGAAACGCAATCGCGATAGAATCAAACCTTTTCATGATTCTCTAAAAGAGCAGTAATATAAGAGATATCACTCTTCTAGGCAATCTGTATGTGTGCAGACTGGCGGCTCGAAGAATATCTTGTTGTCTACATTGATTTCGTGTAGTCGCAGCACACTATCTTCCCCTAGTTCGATATCAACTGATGATTCTGTGCTTGAGGGAGTGTAATCCTCCCCAATATCTCTTAAGGAAAGTCGAATGTAATGTCCTTCTGGAATCAAGATATCCATGGCAAAGAATTCCATTTTGGCAGTAATCTCTGCTCCTGGAACGATTGTTTGATACTCAGTTCCACCTTTGTGGTAACGCAGGTCCATAATTGCATGCCCAACGTGGATACACTCATCATTCGCTGAGCAATCCTCCATGTAAGCGTAGATTGACCCTCCAGATCCCTGCGGCGTCACTTGCATATGGAGTTGTGGAAGTCCTCCAAATCGGAAATCATAATCGAAAGTCTCGGTTTCAAATACAATCCAATCGTCAACAGCTTCCATTCCAGGGTAAACAACAGTTCCAAAGCCTCCTTCTTCCACCAAAGTAAGGTTTCCACCCAAGTCAAATTCAATAACTTTTGAGTCTCTGGCAGGATACCTCTCTTCCACTCTCCATTCTCCTCTATTGTTTTGTATTTCAAGGTAAAGACTTGGTTTTGGCCCCTTTTCTTGTAAGTAGTAAGTGAACCATTCCAGTAAATCTTGCATCCAGTCAAATCTTACCATTTCAGGATATGCCTCAGAGCCTCTTCCAGGATCCGACCTTTGCTTCTGATAGTCAGGCCTGTCTGGATAATCATGATCCCATTGCCCCATCAATACTTTTGCTTCTATTCCATGATCAAGTAGAGTGTTGATAGTAGGAACAGCCATATGCGGGTCCACGTTCCAATCATGGAAACCTTGTACAATGTAAACCGACCCTCTATAATTTTCTAAGACTCTATCAAGGAAGTATCTTTCGGCCCAGTAACTTTCCACAAATTCATTTCCTGCAAAAACATAGCCGTTGGTTGCATGTATCGGACCTAGGAGATAATCCTCGCAAGCATTCTGGATATTTTCATCGCCTTTGTCAGCTTCAAAACCATAGGATCCATAAACAACATTATGCATGAATGGAGCTCTAGCTTCCGATGACCCGTTCTTCCACATCAATTCTCTAACGCCGATAAGTCCGGAGATAGGGACTATCGTCTTTAGATATTCATCACCATACATTGCGGCTTGCCAAGGTGTTGAACCGTCGTAGGACTTTCCAATCATCCCTACATTTCCATTAGACCATTCTTGCGTACCAAGCCATTCGACTGCGGCATTAATCCCCTCTTGTTCAGCAAATCCCATCAAATCCATACAATGGTTTGACATCCCTGTTCCTGTGACAGAAACCTGTGCAAAAGCAAATCCATGAGGAAGTAAATTATAGATTATACTTGCACCTAACCAACTTCCAGGCTGCGAAACGTCAGGTGTTTGGGCAGAAGTTTCTCCAAAGTAAGGTCCAAATTCAGCTATCACTGGAACTTTCATCCCTGTAGGTACCTTAGGTCTCCAATAAGCTAAACTAATCTGCGGGCAGTCCATGCCTATTGAGCATGTCACAGCTGCTCCACCTTCTCCTATTGG
>CAYFGG010000167.1:0-1970 GCA_964342795.1 uncultured archaeon
CAGGTACCTTCAACATATCTATCTGGAAGGAATTGCTTGGCCTCGGGATCATATGGCTCCTTAGAGACCCTAGGCTCGATGTAGCCAGCCTTATCTAGTGTATCAAGAATCCACAACGCTGCCTCGGAATGTTCCTCCGTGTGTGTATGGCTGAATAGATCAAAAGAAATTCCCATATCTTCTATGGACTTACTGTTAATCTTGTGATAATGCATCGCCACTTCCTCTGGCGTCTTGCCTTCCTGCTGAGCAGTGACTGTAATGGGAGTACCATGCATGTCGCTCCCGCTGACCATCAGAACCTTGTTTCCTCTAAGGCGATGATATCTTGCGAAGATATCTGGTGGCAGATAGCAGCCTGCCATATGTCCAAGATGTAATGGTCCGTTAGCGTACGGCCAAGCTACACATACTAGAATGTGCTTCACGGTGGCGCAAATTTCACTCTATATATGAACCATGGCTAGTACAAAATTACTATAATTGTGATAAATCCATTCCATATTGCATGAGCAATCATACCTGGTAGGATACTACCTGTCCGGATTCTTGCCCAACCATATAGCAATCCACCTCCAAAAGCTAAACCCATGGCTATCGGCTCGTGAGCTATGGCAAATATCGCGGAAGAGATGACTATCGCTTGCGTGTCACTATAACGTTTCATCAACATCCCAAGAATAAAACCACGGAATAGTAATTCTTCTGCAAAAGGTGTTATTATCGCAACAGTGAAGGCTAAAATTGCTATTGACTTATCTGAAGCCTCCTCAAACATTGTTACTACTTCCTGCTGCTCGGCATCTGGAAAAACAAGTAAAGTGACGACTACATGTATTGGTAAGATTATGAATACGTCCAGAACGATTATCGCAGCTATAACACGTAGAGACTCAGATAATTCTGGAAATGAGAACAATTTCTGAAATTGGTCCTCATTGTAAATTTCCTTCAAAATAAAATAAACTATCAATCCTGAAAGGAATGTGGAGACTGGTAATCCAAATTCCGAATCACCAATTATAGAAAAAACGGCTAATAGAAGGGCAAAAAGAAGGAGCAAGACTCCTATTATGGATGCCCACACTTTCAATGCTGATTCAGTAGGTTCTTTTTGTCGACTGTCTATCCAGCATTTATTGCTACAATAGACTTGACCGGTGTCTATTGGAGATGAGCAATACTTACAAAAATCCATCAAAAGCCCTTTTCTGATATGAAGGCGATTAATTTTTGCATTGCTCTGCCTCTGTGGCTTACTCTGTTCTTATCTTCTTGAGAGAGTTCTGCAAAGGTTTTGTCGTATCCTTCTGGAATAAAGACGGGATCGTAACCAAAACCTCCCTCACCGCGCATCTCGTGAATGATATTGCCGTGGCATTCTCCAACAAATTTGTGTGTACTGCCGTCCTCCAGAAGAAGCCCTAAGACACACTTGAATGAAGCAGAACGATTGCCTATTCCTTCCATTTGTTTCAACAGGCCATTTGGACTTATTGTATCGTACACATAACGTGAATAAACACCTGGAAAGCCCTTCAATTCATCTACGAATACTCCTGCATCATCGATTATCAAAGGTGCAGGTGTGCCCTGATTGTGTAACCATTCCAATCCAAAATCAACAACCTTTTCCAATGTTGATGCTTGAATCTCAGGACAAGGGATATTCAACTGTGATGCATTGTGCCCAAACGGTTCAAGAATTGAAGTCAATTCCTCTACTTTTCCCGAATTAGACGTTACAAGATTAATATTCACAATTTCGCATTTACATCGTTACTTTAATGTTAGTGTTTGGGCGTAATTGCCTTATATGGCCCGTTGGTCGAGACGAAATAGCGGGGGTCGCATAGTCTGGCCATTGCGTTGGATTGCTAATCCAATGGGATTTATCCCACGGGGGTTCAAATCCCCCTCCCCGCGCCATCCTCCCTGTAAACAAATGAACAATAATCTAATATATCACT
>CAYFGG010000168.1:0-1967 GCA_964342795.1 uncultured archaeon
GGCATTACTTCTCCCCTCCAAGTTTTACACCATCGATTTCCATGTTGTATCTCAAGTGATTTCGTGAATTGTAAACTCCACCCTTTACGCGCCGGTAATAGCGACGATATTGAGCGGCATCGATAACTCCATCATTTCTCAAGTTGGCCAATTCATCTCTTAGAGCTCTGACTTTGGTCATCCACGCTTCCTTCTTTGGAGTTCTGGCTCCTCCATGTCCTTTTCTAGAACCATGTCCTCTTCTCCTACCCTTGCTACGCTGGAAGGCCATTGCCTTAGCACGTCCACGGGAGATTCCTTTCTTTTGGTGTTTACGAATAAATTTTTGCACAATCAGAAGTCTGACATCATCTCTAGTCACGGCTTCTGATATCCTCTCTTGAACTTCAGGCCGGTCATCCACCCAAACACGGTGAACTCCACACTTCAGTAGTTCAGAGGCAACACGCTTCTGGTATGAGAGATTCATAGATCCCTCCTATTGAAGACCCGTATTCCAAGTTCATCAGCCTTGTTTACTATAATTTCTCTTTTTTTGTCTCCAACAGTCCTTGCGATTCGAATTGCTTGTGTCTTTGGATCAACATCATCAACTTCCTTAGGATTGTTGACTCTAACTTCTTCGAACCCAGAGGGATGTAACCCTCTAACACTAGCTGGTCCTCTGAATCCAGATTGTACTACAGGGATACGATACTTGAAATGTCTACGCATCTTAGAATGTATTCCTCTTGGCCTTCTCCACTTGTCACCAAGACGCTTGTATCTGAACCAATTCTGACGTTTGAAAGCAGGTCTCTTGTGAGATATACGGTTTCTCTTTGACAAGTCGGACTTAGTTTTGTCATCCATGACGGGCTTCTGCCGAGGTTTGTATTCTTCATCGCTCATTGAGCAGCCCCCTTAGATATCAAATAAATTCCATCTTGGAAAACACGTGTATCTCTACCTTTGACCACTGTTGCTCGTTCCATGTTAGCAGCAGTTTGGCCAACATTCTCGATATTATTACCTTCAACGGTTACAGTGTCTCCCTTTACCTTCACATCAACCCCCTCAGCAATTGCTGCTGTACGAGTTGCTTTCTCCCCAAGGAAATTGTCAATGGTTACGTTATTTCCTTTAGCCGCGACCTTCATAGGAAAGTGGGCAAAAACGATTTTCATTTCATATTTGAATCCCGTGTCGACACCTCTAATCATATTGGCTAGATGGGCTTTCCAAGCCCCAATCAAGGCCTTTTCCTTTCTTCTTAATTTCTTTCCAATTATTTTCAATTTACCATCGGCCTGTTCAAAATTGATTGCCGTGTGATCGAAAGTACGAGATAATTCACCACGTGGTCCAGTAACTTTAACATCAACGCTACTGCTATCCACGCTGACTCCTTCAGGTAATTCCAAAGTATGAACTAATTTTTCTATAAGCATCAGTAAACGTAAGCTAGTAGCTTCCCTCCTGTAGATGCCTCTCTGGCTTGATCATTGTTCATAACACCATAAGGTGTAGTAAGAATCAGAATTCCGAAATCTTTTGCAGGTAGGTAACGAGCCTCATGCCGCTCCATATCGCGCATTTTTACAGAGAATCGAGGTTTGATTGCTCCACAACCGTTAATTCTTCCATTAAGTGAAATTGCGAATTCACCACCTTTTCCATTCTCTTTGTATTCGTAATTGTTGAGATATCCTTTTTCTGTGAACAACTTAAGAACATCTTCAATTAATTTTGACGCAGGGACACTAGCTGAATTCTTTCCGACGTGATCTGCATTCTTAATGATAACAAGTGCATCTGATAACGGGTCATGTCTCATAATCTATACCTCAATCGTATTTTTTGAACCCGAGCTCTTTAGCCCTGTCCCTGAAACACTGTCTGCACATGTTCAGTCCATATCGGCGTACAAGTCCGCGCTTTCTGTCACAAAGTACACAGCCTTCTATTCGGCCACGATAAACTTCGCG
>CAYFGG010000169.1:0-1967 GCA_964342795.1 uncultured archaeon
CTACTGCGGAAAAAGATGTACTACCTACACACAAGAAACGACATGGTTCGAATCCCTCCAGACCGTCTAGATGAGGATATTAACAAGGTAACCATGGAACTAGCCCATCAAGCCTTTGAAGGTAGGATGGGACCTGATCAGAAATTGGTAGTATTGATAACCAACCTTAAACTTACAGGAGATAGTAGAGTAGTACACGGAGACGGTGCTGTTTATCAGCCAGTCCGAATGGATATGCTGCTTTTCGATGTTAAGATACAGGAAGTTATAGAGGGTGTAGTGGACCAGATAACTGAATACGGAGCTTTCATTAGATTCGGACCATTGGATGGGCTACTACATGTATCTCAAGTTCAGGATGACCACATTAACACTGATGTTGGAAATCAAAGACTTGTAGGGAAGGAAACCAAGAGAGAACTCCGCGTAGGGGACAAAGTTAGGGCTAGGATTGTCACTATATCTATAAACGAAATATCTCCAAGGGAATCGAAGATTGGATTAACTATGAGACAGCCGGGACTTGGAAAACACGAATGGATTGTTGAGGATCAAAACAAAGCTGCAGCTGGTGGTGAATAATGAGTGATTTTGCATGCAAAGAATGCCATATGATTTTAGATGAAAAGACGTGCCCTAGATGTCCTGAAGCTGAAGTTTCTAGAGAATGGCAAGGATATGTTGATGTTTTAGATCCTGAAAAGTCTAATATTGCCAAAGAAATGGGTATACGGACACCTGGTCGTTATGCCCTACGTGTACGCTAAATGTACAAATTACAGCCTGAAATGGCTGAAGAGTTGAAGAATACTAATAGAGAAATTTACACTGTTGCTCCAAATAAACTGAAAAGTGCGGAGTATATAATCACTGTAGGCGACATCTGTACAATTAGTATCAGTGAAGAAATCAGAATCCCTAACCTATGTATCATTGATTTCAAAACTAAGAGAAACACGCCTTTAACTGAAGAACAGAAAATTGTAGTTGATGGCATTGGAGACAAAAGAATCAAGGTTGTGAACAATCCCGGAACCATATCTGACGAACTATGGGAAGCAATCAAGAGAGCTATCGACTCTGACGATAGTACAAGAATAGAAGTAGAGGGTGAAGAAGATTTAGCATCTTTAGCTGCCATTAGTCTATCAAAAATAGGAACGAAGGTAATTTATGGGATGCCCGACAGAGGTATGGTAGTAGTTGACGTGAATCAACAATCCAAAACAAGGGTTAATGCCCTTTTGGAACGCATGCTGGTGAAATAAATGGAACTAGAAATAGCAGAAAAAAACGACAACCCGCTCCTGCACAGACAAGAAGTGCAGATAGTAATTAGACATGAAAATGAGAGTACTCCAAAAAGGAGCGAAGTGATTCAAAATTTGTCTGAGAAAATGAAAGCAAAAAAAGATCTTATAATTATTGACCATCTGAAGAACAAATATGGGAAAATGGAAAGCCAAGGATATGCAAAAATTTACAAGGATATTGAAGCTCTTAATCGAATAGAAACCAAACCCTCAATTGATAGGCAAAAAACCTCTGAACAAGCGAAACCAAAGGAACCAAAGAAAGAAAAGGCTGAAGAAGTAAATGAAGCAGCTGAAGAGCAGAGTGCTGAGGAAGAAGATAGTGAGAAAGAGGAATCTAAAGAAGAGACTGAAGAGGAGAATACCGAATAATGGGCAAAATAGAACAGTATGAGGTCGTAGACGGAAAAATAAAGAGGAAAAAAGAATTCTGCCCAAAATGTGAACCTGGTGTTTTCCTAGCTGAACACAACAACAGAACGTCCTGTGGCAAATGTGGATATACGAAATTTAACTAGTTACCCAAAAAAATCTGAAATAGCATCGCGGAAAATCCACAGTGCGATTAATACTCCTAAAACGACCATAGCTTGAGATATCAGAATACAAAATCTGAACAAGCGAACCCGTTTCTCCGGGTCTTCCATGTATTCA
>CAYFGG010000170.1:0-1966 GCA_964342795.1 uncultured archaeon
GATTCTTGATTCGTTCAAGAGATTGCTTGAATTCATATTTCTGTAGAGACTCAGAGCTCATTATTTTTGATAACAGGAGACCTTTTTAGGGTATTGCTTCAATTTTTGCAATTTAATGTGCAGTTGTTACTCAACTTGTATGGTAATCCAGATTTATCTGATAATGAAAATATAGAGGATTATCAGTTGAGACAGTTAGTGTGTTTGGTCCAATAAGACCTCTCTGAGATTCATCATATTCTCTATCAACTACAAAAAAATAGGTATCAGAATGGAGTGTTATTCCCATTTCATATTTACTTGTTTCTCCGGCACCCACTGATGAGGCTTGCAGTTCAGACAAGCGAAAATTGCTAAATCCATAATTTTCCCCATTAACAAAATCCCTATAATTGTCATGATTTAGAATCATTACTTCCCACCACGGATTAACCTGATTTGGGAATTTACCAACATCATCTATATTAATAATCCAGCCTAAATCTACAACACCATTCACATATCCCAATTCACAAGCAAAAAATGAATTAGGATATAGTTCCACACTTTCCGTTTCTTCTATTACAACTTCCGCAGAATTCATTTCGTTAGTAATGCTATTGAAATTATCATGATTGCAATAGTCTAATCCAAAATCTCCATTTAGGCCGTTATTACCGAAGTAAAGAAAGTCACCAGATATAAAAAAACCATTAGAAATCAAAATTATAACGATAGCAATAGGTATTGAGTATATATTCCATTCCCATTCAGATAAAGGAATTATATAATTTTTTATGTTTCTTCCTGAATTCATTCTTTCACCTCATCAGAGTCCTCAGTTTTCTCTTTACCTACTACAGAAGTCCAAGATAAATACTCATCTTCACTTGCTTCTGAAAAATCGCGTATAAATTCATCATTAGATAACGGAATTTCTTTATTTTTCTTTTTTCTAAAATTTTCAAACTCTGCACGATCTGAATTTCTGCGTGTTACATTAGATTCTTTAAGACTAATTAATATTCTAATTGCTAAACTTATAAGCAGGAAGTCTAAACCTAGGTCTATTCCTACCTTTGCATACTGCCTTAAAAGTGGAGAGTGAATGTTTATCTCCTGATACAAAAATGAAGAATTTGTAATCCAAAATAAACTGTATGTAAAGAATATGAATTTCAGATTTAATGGCAGCAAATTAGTTAATTTGTTTTCCAAATAGTTTCGAGATGAGTACAGTTTCTTAATCTTTGCTTCTTCCTTATCATTGCCGAATGATGGTACTATTATCCATAAAAGATAAGGCAAACCATAAACTAAGAAGAAATCTCCCACCTTTTCATTGTTACTCCTTTCTATCCAAGAGGTTTGTCCAATCACCTCTAGAAATACTGATAAAAGGAAAAAATTAATGAGGAATATCATAACAGGTAATAAAGTTCTTATGATTATTCTTTCTTCACGTATCTGGAAGCTCAATCCTTTGAGTAGTGACAATATTCCCACATATATCATAGAAGATCCAAGGAATTTAGAAAAGTCACCATCACCTATCCATAATATTATTCCTCCAAACATGGTGAATATCAGGCCACCAAATGAGAATACAATACTCCATTGTTTCTTAATTTCTTCTGGCGTATATGTTTCAGGAGACTCTTTTATTTTTGAATCTTCGTCCTCATTTTGTATTATAGGTTCAGAAATATCAAGACCGTCAGATTCGGTTTCTTTACCAGAAGCTATGCCTAAATCCAACATTTCATCTTCGTATTTTTGTTTTTGAGGGCGTGCTACAAGAATAGTTAGTGATATAAGTAAAATTGCACCTAGTATAAGCCAGAAATATAATTCCATGACATAATACCAGCCTTCCAAAAATACAAGCATAAAATGTCATCTAATACTAGGATAAATTAACTTGTTGGAGTGTGACATTCGAAATTCAATTTAGCGCTAGGCAGCCAACCCTAAATCTTAGGAGGTG
>CAYFGG010000171.1:0-1964 GCA_964342795.1 uncultured archaeon
TTAGTTAACTCGTTGGACATGATTACGTGGTGGGCTACCTACAGCTTTTTCCATATGGATCAAAAACCGATTTTGAACGTTTATCTAGATTAGAAAAAAGAAGTGTACTCTTCTAAATCTTTCTTCGTTATATTTGGAACAGTGGCATTCTCAGAGGGGAAACCTGTAACGAGAATCAGGAAGGCTCGCTCGTTCTCGCCTCTTCCTAATATTTTACGTAGGAAATTCATTGGGCTTGGAGTATGAGTCAAAGTTACCAAACCTGCGTTGTGAAGTGCTGTAATCAGCATACCTGTGGCTATGCCAACAGATTCCGACACGTAATAATTTTTGATTTTATTTCCTTTGTCATCTAAACCATAAGCTTCAGAAAATATGATAATCAAATATGGAGCTACCTCCAGAAATGGTTTGTTTTCGTCAGTTCCTAAAGGCTCCAGTGCTTCAAGCCATTCATCTGGAGCTCTACCGCTGTAGAACTTCTTTTCTTCTTCTTCTGCTGCCTCTCTAATCTTCTTTTTAGTTTCTTTATCATTCACAACAGAGAAATGCCAAGGTTGGCGATTGGCACCACTAGGTGCTGTAGCTGCAGATTTCAGACAATCAACAATTATTTCCTTTGGAACTGGTTCATCTGAGAAATCTCTTATCGTTCTCCTTCTCTGTATACTTTTAAGAAATTCTTGTGATCTTCTCTGCATTTCCTCTATAGGATAGGATTTATGCTTGTAAGGAAGGAAACTGACGTCGTCCACGTTTGATACTTGGTTTTTTGGATAAAAGACTTTGTATTGAGGGGCCAATAAGCCTATGTGAGTGATACAATCGAATGGAGCGACTTTATCAAGGTCGACATGAGAGTTGGAAAAATAATAGATGTTAAGGACTTCCCAGAAGCCAGAAAACCGGCTTACATTCTGACAGTGGATTTTGGTCCATTAGGTACTCGAAAGACGTCTGCTCAAGTCACTAACTATAGTATGGAGGAATTATTGAAGCGGAATGTTGTCGCAGTATTCAATTTCCCTGCAAAACAAATCGGCCCTATAATGTCGGAAGTGCTTGTTCTAGGAGGAGTTGAAGAAGACGGTACCGTTCGCCTTTTGAAACCAGACCCTGATTGTGAATTAGGAAGTCGTGTTGCATGAATCCATATATCGCTTTGACTAGACCGGGAAACATGGTCCTAACGGCAATAGCTGTTGTTGCTGGAGCCTTTATTGCAGCCGGAACCAATGTCTCTGATTTTCAAATCGAAATTCTGATATGTTGTTTCTGTTCGATGATGCTGGTTGGAGGAGGGAATGCATTGAACGACTACAATGATCGTGAAACTGACAAGGAAAACCATCCGGAAAGACCAATCCCCTCTGGAAAGGTATCTGCCGATTCAGCTTACACTTATGCTCAATCTCTTTTAGGCTTAGGACTTCTGATACTTCTTTTAGCTCTTGAAAACAAAATGCCATTCGTAGTTGCTCTCATTGGAGTATTACTTCTGATAGCTTATGAGAATGGACTCAAAGCCGCAGGTATAACTGGGAATGTAGCAGTTGGACTCATGTCAGGCGCAGTTTTCTTGTTCGCTGGAATGGCCGTAAATGATCCTGGCCCCACGTTGTGGATGTTTGGACTAGCTGTGTTAGCCACAATAACAAGGGAAATTGTGAAGGATATCCAAGACCTAGAAGGAGATACTGATCGTAGGACACTACCATCCAGAATTGGTATCGGATATTCATTGAATCTAGCAATCTTGATACTTTTGATTGCTGTTGGATTGAGCTATACTGCCATGGGCCAATTCGAGAAAATGGCGTGGAATGCTTATGTGGGTGGAATAACTCTGGCTAACGCAACGATGCTTTTTGGAATTTACAATGCAAAACAAGAGGATTATTTCATGGGGCAGAAAAATATCAAACAAGGAATGGGTATTGCAATGCTGGCTTTCATTGTAGCTG
>CAYFGG010000172.1:0-1950 GCA_964342795.1 uncultured archaeon
AAACGATAAGGGCGATGGCTGATTCAGCCAAGGGAGATCTAAGGGCTGCAATCAATGATCTGCAATCGCTCTCTGAAGGTAACGAGGAAATTACGGAGGAAGATATTGAGAAACTAGGAAGTCGGGATCGTGAAACCGAAATGTTCGACACACTAGGAATTATATTCAATAGTGATAATTATGAGGACCCAAGAACTGCAATTTTTGATTTAAATGAGCAGCCAAGAGATGTTGCAACGTGGATAAGTGACAACATACCAATTGCCTACAAGCATCCTAGTGACATCGAAAGGGCATACGATAAAGTTGCACATGCAGATTTGTTGCTTGCCCGTGTAATTAAGAATCAAAATTATGGACTATGGGGGTATGCCTCTGAGTTAATGTCAAGCGGTGTTGCTTTGTCTAAAGTACATCCTACCAGTGGACGTAGATTACAATTCCCATCTTGGATAAGAAAAATGGGAGCTAGTCGTTTTCAAAGAGGATATAGGGACTCGTTAGCAAAAAAAGTTGGAACTGCAACACATCAATCGATTAAGGAAACGAAGATGGAACAGTTAGCTGTACTCTCTATAGTATGCCAAAACGATTACGAGAAAGCGGCGCGAATAGCTGGGAAAATGGAACTGAATGAAAATGAATTGGCAATTCTGATGGGAACGGATAAGAAAGATAAAAAAATAATTGAAATCATGGAGAGATCAAATGAGTACAGGCAAGAGAGAGAAGTTGTTACTCTTGATTATCAAATCACCCATGACAAAGACGATGAGGAACCTAGCAAAATAACACCCAAAGTTGACAACAAACAGAAAAGCCTATTCGAATTCTAAAGGCAGCTTCTGTTGATCTGAAACTCCTAGACGACTGGCTGATACGCCCATAAGTCGAATTGGTTTTCCTGACTCCCAATTCTCATATAAAAGGGATTTTGCCACTTTGTAAATATCCTCAGTTCTATTAATCTCACCTGGAACAGTTCTTTGTCTAGTGATTGTGGAAAAATCTGGCCATCTCAATTTGATAGTTACAGTACGAGCAGAACGACCCATTCGGCCTATGCTCTCAGAAACCTCTGCACATAATTCCTGAAGAGCATCTTCAACTACACTTTGATCACTCACGTCTTTTTCGAAGGTCCTTTCAGTTCCCTGTTGTTTAGCAACCCATGGAGATGGATCTACAGGCCTATCATCTATTCCTTTAGCCTTGTTCTTTAATCTAACTGAATAATGACCAAAGATTGGTTGAAGTTTCTGTATATCAATTGATACCAAATCTGAACATGTCTTGACACCTAGATTATTCAGTAAAGAAGCTGTTTTGGGACCTATCCCATATATTTTTTGGATTTCTAGAGGAGCCAAGAATTTACTCTCAGTCTCAGGAAGAACGACGGTGAAACCTTCAGGCTTATCAAAATCAGAAGCTATCTTGGAAACCAATTTTGACGTTGATAAACCGCCTGATGCAGGAAGCTGGGTTTCATCCTTTATGCGTTTCAGTATGGTTTTCACTAGAGCTGGAGGGTTTGTTTGGGATGATATATCTACGAAAGCCTCATCGACACTCATCCTTTCTAATATTCCATATCTTGACAAAATGTGCATGACTTTGGTAGAACAAGAGCGAATCATTGGTCGATTTGAGGAAACTAACTTCAGCTCAGGACACAATTTAAGTGCTTTACTAGATGCCATTGCAGACCTTACTCCCAATTCTCTGGCCTCATACGAAGCTGATGCAATCACACCCCTTTGACCAGGATTCCCCCCCACTGCTAACGGCTTTCCTTTATCCTCTGGATTTTCCAGTAAATGAACATTGACAAAGAAAGCGTCCATATCTACGTGGAGGATTGCTCGCGGCCATTCTACTCTTTTCACAATATACTAAGGGAGGGTGGGAATTACCTTTAAGCCCCTAAGCTCTAAGCTAGTGATGGAA
>CAYFGG010000173.1:0-1932 GCA_964342795.1 uncultured archaeon
GCGGCAGGTATGCTATCAAACCAAGGTCTACTAGTCAAATCCCCATCAACATTGACGCCAATGCCAAAATCAACTACGGATTTAGAAGATGCAATAGATACTTTTTCTCCAAATGTTTCTAAGTCCGAAGTAAAAGGATTAGTATTAGGCATATCAACTACTGCAGTCACACCGCCGCATGCTGCCGATACTGAACCACTCGCCCAGTCTTCCTTATGAGGGTAACCAGGATCTCTGAAATGTACATGCATATCGAATGCTGCAGGCAAGATAACTCCTTGAAAAACTGTATGTTTATCTCCCTCGAGAATCTTCTTTACAGCGGTGATTTTACCATCAGATACGCCAATGCAGGTATCTACAAGTCCTTGCCCTGAAATCCACGTCTTGCCTTCAAAGACTTCCATTAACTATTCTCCTTGACTGTTAAAGAAAAGGTCGTTGTATAAACCCGTTCGGTCCTACTAATCATTTTGATATCAAAATTGTAATCTCCAGGTTCAACCTCAGAAGTCATAGTCACAGATATTGTCAAATTTACATATGACTTAGAGGTGAGATTAAATGTGAAATTTGAGTCGTCTTCATAAACATATTTTGAAAATGTAGGTGATGTCGGAAGCAACTCGGACTCTAAATCACTGGAGTTTAGATAATCGACTCTAAGATCTATTGTAAAATTATCTAAAGTGCTTGTTTTCACACTAACATTTTCCCAAGCTTCAATTCCCCCATCATTCAAAATTCTAAAAGATGTTTGATTAGTTTGATTCAAAACTGGAGCAAAAGCTGTCTGATCAACGTCAATATCTAAGGAAAAGGGAGATTCTACTGTGAATATGGGAGAAGGTGTAAAAGTTGTTAGAAGTATAAGGCCTGTAAGCGCTCCCACTCCAATTCTTGAATTGTCCAGACTAGATAGTTCTTCAGATGGAGGGGGGTGAGAAGTGCCTAAAAAGAAAATCAAAATGGCATATATTGCCCAACCTGAAAATGGAGGACCAAAACCAGGTATTCCATAAAAAGTCATTATTATCAGAAGGAAAATAACTGTGTAGGATAGGCCATTTGCTTTAGGACCTAATAATGCTCTAGCGATGTGTCCACCGTCTAACTGCCCTGCCGGCATTAGATTAAGTGCTGTCACAAAAAAACCTGTCCAACCAGCAAGTACTACTGGATGTGAAAGATAATCTCCAGAAGAAGGGTAGAACATCTCACCTATTTCATAGAGTGCATCAAAGAAAAATGAGGAACCTAAGTATAGTGAATCTCCTGAATCTACAGGAACTGGAACTGCATTCTTCTCGGTCAACCAGAAACCAAGTAAAGTAACAGGGATTGCAACAAGTAAACCTGCAATTGGCCCACTCGCACCGACATCCAATAGGGCTTTGCGATTTGGTATTGGCTCTCTAATAGATATGAAAGCCCCCATTGTACCAAATGGGAATATCATAGGAGGCATCGGTAAGAAGAATGGAAGCGAGGCCTCTAGATTGTGCTTTTTAGCGTAGTAATAATGCCCCATCTCATGGGCTCCTAGGATTGCCATTAGAGGAAGAGAAAACGTTAGGAAACCCATAAGAAAATCAGTAGTTATGAGAATTCTAAGCCACCACCACTCTGTTTCAAGAACAGATGAATCTGAATAAGAGGCCCACCACATAGCTCCTGCCCAAGTCGTGGTAAATATTGTAGCGATAAGAAGATACAAATTTATTTTCTCTTTGACATAATCAAATGATGGCTGGGGTAGAATTACCAAAACAAGCTCATCTCCTGCTCTCCTAAGCATTGGGAATGTACGTTCAGCACCAAGACTAGTTGTTGCCTTGAACGCTAACCTCAGATTCTCAAATTGAACATCTATATCCTCAGGTTCATCCACGTAGAAAAGATGAGAATGTCCATCCCATGAATAATCATTGA
>CAYFGG010000174.1:0-1927 GCA_964342795.1 uncultured archaeon
AGTTGCAAGAATACTGCAATAGGAAATGGAGATAATACTGGGTCTATGTCAGGTAGTTCGAAATGATAATCTGACACTTCTGCTGCATTCTTATCTCCTTTCTGAACAACTGAAATAACTGGTGCACTACGTGCTGAGATTTCTTCAATATTAGTTATTAATTTAGAATAAGTATGATCTTGTACTGCAATCGCAATCACTGGTGTTTCAGAACTTAGTAGAGCCAGTGGACCATGCTTCAATTCACCTGCAGGATAACCCTCTGCATGGATATAGGATATCTCCTTCAATTTCAAAGCGCCTTCCATAGCGAGTGGATAATTTATATTACGACCAATAAAGAAAACCGATTTTGCTTTTACAATATGCGGAACCAATGCCTTAATCGATTCACTATTGTTCAAAACTTGAGTAATTTTACTTGGAATTCTCCTCATTTCAGATTCCCACAGCTTCATCTGTGGATGATCCATAGTACCTGATGTGAATGCTAAATGAATTCCCAACGCATAAAGAGCTTGCATCTGTGTCAGGAAAGTTTTGGTGGCCGCCACTCCTATTTCTTGACCTGACTTGGTAAGTATTACTCCATCAACCTCTCTTGTTATCCGGCTTCCTGGGACATTGCAGATTGCAATAGTATGACACCCTTGCTGGCGAGCAGCTCTAGCTGCCGCTAATGTGTCTGCAGTCTCGCCACTCTGTGATATCAGGACTACTAATGGACGGGATGAAAGTAACCCACCAACTCCCTGTACTGGAGCTGCGTATCTAAATTCAGAACTGTACTGGACTGAGACAGGAACTGCTGTTAATTGCTCAATAACATATTTTCCAACCAATCCTGCATGATATGAAGTCCCACAAGCGACAATAGATATACTACCCAGTTTCCAATTAAGACCTAAATTCTCAAGTGGTGATTCTATCAGTAACTCATTCAGGGAATCTTGTACTGCTTTAGGCTGTTCAAATATCTCCTTAAGCATATAATGCTCATAGCCTCCTTTTTCAGCAACTTCTGTATATTTGTCTACTGTCTCAATATTATAATCAATTAAATTAAGATCTGTATCAAAGACTTCCACATTTTTTGAAGTTACTCTGACAATTTGGCCATCATCTGGATAAACAATTTGTTGAGTATATTGCAAAATAGCATAAATATCACTAGATATAAAATTCTCTGAGTTACCAAGCCCTATGACAAGAGGAGTCTCGTTTCTGACGGCTACGATCTCATCTGGGTTATCCTTATGGATTGCAGCTATTGTAAATATACCCTCAATATCCTCTAAAGTTCTGTATAAGGCCTCTACAAGATTACCTGAATAGTATTTAGCTATAAGAATGGGTAAAACCTCAGTGTCTGAATCACTTTTGAACTTAGAACCTTCTGATTCTAATTTTTCCCTCAAAACTAAATAATTGTCTATCGTACCGTTGTGAACTACCGCAACAGAGGAAGAACTATCAGAATGAGGATGTGCATTTTCATCTGATGGAACACCGTGCGTTGCCCATCTAGTGTGGGCTATGGCTAAAGTTGAAGATGAAGGTTTAAGTTCAGCTTCCATGTTCTCAATAGGGCCTTCTTTCTTACAAGTGATTAACTCTCCATCATGAACAACAATACCTGAAGAATCATAACCCCTGTACTCTAGTTTTTTCAAAGAATCTACAACTAATTCCTGTGCCGGCTTTTGGCCAGTGTAACCAACTATTCCACACATCAGATACTATCTCCTTGAAAGTCGGCGTTATAAAATTCACCCTCTCCTATAGTAGCTCCTTCTAAGAGAATTGACCCTCCTTGAAGAGTAGCCCTGCTACCAATAATACAATCATCTCCTATCATAGCTCCTCTGTCACTTATTGAAAATTCTTTGTCAAAGTACATTATGTTTCTTGTACTTGGTATAGCAAC
>CAYFGG010000175.1:0-1911 GCA_964342795.1 uncultured archaeon
AATTGGAGCCCGCAATGCTGCCAGGTTACACCATGCTCCCCAATATTACTACATTATAGCACTCCAATAAAAAGTCTCTGATGAATAAAGTTAATAATGTATGTTTCCTCAATATAATATCACATGGGCTCTGATGAAGATAATGAGGAGGAAAATTCGAGTCCATATAATCCTGCACCACCTTCTGAAAAGGTCTGGTTGCCAGTCTATTTAGATGATGATGGAAAATTGGCAAAACATGACTGGTGTTTGGATACAGGAATAATAAAGAATCAGGGTGGAGAGGAAGCAAAGCCTAAAGGATTTTACGTTTTAGTTCTGAATAAAATGCGTTATATATTGAAAAAAGATTTAGGGCATGAAAAAAGCGCACCCAAACTTCCAGAATCACAGATTAGTCTAATCTTGAAAGATCTAGAAAGAATAGAAGGATTCTATGACAAGTGGTGGCGAACTGAATCTTCCCAGATTGAAACATTCATTAGAATAGTACAGCATAGAAGACCAGATCTATCTGAGAAATTTATTATAGACACCGTAGTGAGGACATTAAGTGGTTGAAATTGCACCATCTATGCTTGGAGCCGATTTCGGCAGAATGAGATATTCAGCAGAACTAGTTGCCCCTCACTCTGCATACTTACACATGGATGTTATGGATGGGCATTTTGTTCCTAATTTAACCATGGGGCCAGATTTAGTGATGTCATTGAATGGAATAGCACCACTAGATGTTCATTTAATGGTGACAGAACCTAGTAGTTTCATAAAAGATTTCAAAGATGCTGGGGCTGAAATAATATCAGTTCATGTGGAAGCAAATGACCCTCTAAATGCTCTTAAATTGATAAAAGAAAATGATTTAAAAGCAGGAATTGCCCTTAATCCTTCAACATCTGAAGAAGCAATTAAACCGTTTGTTGATTACGCTGACCTAATATTAGTAATGTCCGTTGAACCTGGATATTGTGGCCAAGAATTCCATGAAAATGCCATAGAACGTGTCAAGAATTACAAGGAAGCATACCCCACTAAAATCATAGAAGTTGATGGAGGGGTAAGTCCTTCAAATTCAAAAAAACTGATTGAGGCTGGAGCGGACCTACTTGTTGCTGGTAGTGCAATATTCAAGTCTGATGACCCGATTACGACAATAAAGCAGTTGAAAGAGAGTTAAACTTATTAAACAGAAAGATTTTGCAGTAGTGTGAAAAAGATTCAATATATCCTAATCGCACTGATTTTGTGCCTAACGTTTGTCAATCCCACTCCCAAAGCTGAATTGCCTGTGGAGGATTTCACTCATGCAGTATTTGCAGAGGAATTCACAGCTACATGGTGTGTATATTGTCCAAGTGCCGCCGAGAATCTAATGAAAGTTTACGATGACATTCCTGACGAGCCATATTATCATGATAAATTTTTCTTTGTCGCATTAATCACTGATGTAAATGACAAGGCTGACGAACGGATGGATGACTACCCTGATGTAACTGGATATCCAACTGTTATATTTGATGGAAATGACGAAAAAGTTTCTGGTGGACAATCAGACACCTCGAATTATGAACAAGCTATAGACAATTGTGGACAAAGAGAAGATACTGACATATCATTAGGCATTGAAATGAATCATTTAGGAGCAGATCAATTAGAAGTAAGTGTGTCAATGACTTGGAATGAAGACGCATCTCTAGGAGATCCTACATTCAATGGTTATGTGCGCGCTTACATTGTTGAAAAAATATCTAGGTATAATAATTATGACGGAGATCCATACCACTTTGGTTTCTTAGATTATGCATTTGAAGAAAGTGTTGAATTAGAACCTCATGAAGAGAAGACACTCAATACCGTATGGATTGGCGGTGACCACGAGGATAAGAATGGTAATGATTTTTCAGATATAGA
>CAYFGG010000176.1:0-1888 GCA_964342795.1 uncultured archaeon
TCGAGGTCTACGCAAGAAGATTACAGAATCAGGAAAGAATCACCACACAGGTCGCTGACGCTTTGGAAAAACATCTGAAACCTTTGGGAGCTGCAGTGATTATTGAGGCCAGTCATGCTTGTATGGGTTGCCGTGGCGTCAAGAAGAGTCATGCCATTATGTCTACTTCAGCTATGCGAGGAGTGTTCTTTGATAAGGCCGAGGCACGAGCTGAACTTATGCAATTAATCAAGGAGTAGGATTGGCAGAGAAACAGTATCCCATAGTAGAGATTTTCAATTCGGTTCAAGGAGAGGGACACCATACCGGTACACCTTCGATATTCATTCGATTTGGAGGTTGTAATCTCAAATGTTCTTGGTGCGACACCGAGTTTGACGTATGGGAGAAGATGACAATAACCAAGATAATGGATACATTGGAACAATGGCCTACCAAGCGCATTGTGTACACTGGTGGTGAACCAGCCATTCAGGACCTCAGACCATTATCAGATGAGCTCCATTCCAGAGGATACAATATTGCAATCGAGACCAACGGTACAGTAGAATTAAAGGACGGAATCGTTGATTGGATATGTGTAAGTCCAAAGGATATGCTATACCCTGAATTCAGCATTAAACAGAAGGAAGGTGATGAGCTCAAGGTAGTTTATGTGGGACAGGATCTTTCGATGTATGACAAGTTGAAACAGGGATTCACGAATCTATTCCTGCAACCATGTTATGATGAATCAAAGGATGTAGAATTCAATGGTAAGAATTTCAAGGAGACATTCGATATTGTTGTCAACAATCCAGGATGGAATCTCTCTCTACAGACTCACAAATGGATGGGGGTTGACTAATGCCGGAATTGTCAGTAATGGCATTGAGTGGAGGAATGGACTCTACAGGACTTTTGATGCACCTATTATCCGAGGGACACGAGGTCCACGCGCTTTCGTATGATTACGGTCAGAAGCACAGTATCGAGATAGAACGGGCCAAAGCCAATATTTCTTATCTCAAAAGCAAAGGCATCTATCTGGAACATAAAGTGATTGACCTTCGTTCTGCGATGTCTGCCTTCGATTCAGCATTAACTACAGAAGGATATGAAATTCCTCAAGGCCATTATGAAGAAGAACAGATGAAACAGACGGTTGTTCCTAATAGAAATGCCATATTCTCATCAATTCTTTACGGATACGCACTATCTGTAGCCCAGAAACGCAATAAGACAGTCAAGATAGCCTTAGGCGTACATTCAGGAGACCATGCAATCTATCCTGATTGCAGGCCAGAATTCTATGGAGCACTGGAAAATGCTTTTCAAGTAGGTAACTGGGATTCCGACAAAGTTTCGTTTTACCTGCCCTATATTGGAGGCGATAAAGAGTCAATACTGAGAGATTCCGAGAAATCATTGGATAAATTAGGACTTGACTTCGACACTGTTTTTGCTAACACAAATACCAGTTATGATCCTGATGAGATGGGTCGTAGCAGTGGAAAATCAGGAGCAGACGTAGAGAGAATACTAGCATTCCATGCAATAGGAAAGGAGGATCCAGTGCCTTACGTCAAGCCATGGCCTGAGGTTCTTCAGGATGCGATTAATACAGAAATTAAACATAAGGAGAAAATATGAGCGAGAGATACACATCTACCAAAACATACCGTAATCTACCATGCGCCCACAGGCAGTGGAGACATGATGGCCATTGTGCCTATGTACATGGATATTCAAGAGAATACACGTTCTTTTTTGATGCTAAATCAATGGATAAGCACGGTTGGGTAGTCGGATTTGGAGATTTGAAGGAGTTAGAGAAATATCTGATTGAGATGTATGATCACACTCTTTTGATATCGGAAGATGATCCTGAACTAGATACTTTCAAGGA
>CAYFGG010000177.1:0-1878 GCA_964342795.1 uncultured archaeon
CTGTTATGGCTGACGAAGCTAGTATTGATGAAGAAGGTTTACGACGTTCTGCACGAAGTCAAATAATAGTTGACACAATCGAACGAAGCTTGGAAAAGATGATGTTCGTTGAGTCTAATTTGGGTAAGGAAATGGAACCTCAGGATCTTTTCCAAGTGAAGAGAGAAGCAGTTGCAGCAGTCGCTGAATTGAAGTATGCTGTTTCAGTATTGACCGGGAAGCTAGAGATTTAATGGCTTCACGGCTAGTGCTCGCACTGGATGAAACTGATCCAGTCAGAGCTCGCATAATTGCTGAAGAGGTAGCTCCGTTCGTGGCAGCAATTAAGATAAATTATCCACTGATTCTTTCATCGGGTTTAGAAGTAGTATCAGAGATCTCGAAATCTTGTAAGGTTATTTGTGATCTTAAAGTTGCAGATATTCCGAATACTAATCGTCTTATCGCAGAGGCTGCCTTCAATGCCGGAGCTTCAGGCGTTATTGCTCATGCTTTTCCAGGAGTTCAATCACTCAAAGCTATACGAGATGTAGATGATTCCAAGGAACTATTTGTGGTAACGACAATGTCACATCCAGGAGGCGGTGATTTCTTTGATGTTGAAGCATTTTGTTCAATCGCAGTGGAAGTCGGTGCTACGGGAGTAATAGCTCCAGCTACAAGGCCTGAAGATATAGTAAATGTTAGATCATTGGTTGGAGACCTGAAGATAATGTCACCAGGTGTTGGCGCTCAAGGCGGTAATTCCAAAGATGCTATCAAGGCTGGAGCGGACTACATCATTGTTGGCCGAGGAATATATCTTTCAGATAATCCAGCACAGGCGGCTGAACAGTATAGCCGTGATTTAGATGATTAGGCTGAATTCTTTTTTCAAATCCTTTGGATACAAAAAGGTACTAAGAAGTTTAGATCTCCTAGTTGAATCTGGTGAAATTGTTACTTTGATAGGCAATAACGGCACTGGAAAAACCACGTTACTCCGCTGCATTAGCACTTTAGATTCTCCAGATGACTATGATGTCGCTGAGATTGACGATTATGATCTAAGAAGTTACTCAGAAGAGGTACGTTCACGCATTGGTTACCTTCCTCACAACCCACCATTTTATCCAGAATTGACCGGATTTGAGAACCTACTTTTCTGGTTACAAATGAATTCGGTAAGTGATGCAGATTCCAAGGCTAGAAGAATGTTGGCCAAAGTAGGCCTAATATCGGTTAGCGATGATTTTTCGGGTAATTACTCAAGAGGCATGGTACAAAGGTTAGGTTTTGCCATGGCTATATCTCATAATCCAACAACTTTACTCCTAGATGAACCATTTACAGGCCTAGATACAGAGGGGATTGAAATTATTGAGAACTTGTTGAAGAAACTCAAAGATGACGGATGCAGCGTTCTTTTGGTTTCCCATGATTCTCCATCTTATTCAGACAGGACACTGAAGTTGGATAGAGGAGGAATCTCATGAATCCAATTCAAATTCTGATTAAGAAAGAGCTCAAGGTGGAATTCAGATCCCTTCAGGGTTTGGTTGCATCGGCAATGCTGTCTTTTATGATTCTAATGACGATGAGATTCTCATTAACAGACCTTATTTTAGTTGAGAATTCAGGCATTCTCTGGGCTTCGGTACTGTTAACGGGATTGAGTTTTGTGACTCACATCTCAACTAGAGATTCTGAGAGAGGAACCTCAGACTTGCTTAAGTTAATACCAATCAGTCGTTATCAATTATTTCTGGGTAGAATGATGGGTTCAATGTTCTTATTATGGATTCTAAGCACAATTACATTCATAATATATATCCTGATTTTCGACAATTTATTTTCAGATAATTTGCTTTTGGCTTATCTGGTAATTTTGGTTGGATG
>CAYFGG010000178.1:0-1876 GCA_964342795.1 uncultured archaeon
GAATACGAAGAAAAGGGAGGAAAGATATCAGATTTAGGTGATGTGATGAAATCTGATTTGGTTGTTTCAATCGATGTTCCTGATTTTAGTATGATGAAAAAGGGACAGATGTTGGCTTGTATGGCTGATCCTTTTCGCCACATTGATCAAACTAAGAAGATAATAAATTCTGGAATAACGCTGCTGTCACTAGAAGTTATCCCAAGAAGACTCTCTAAAGGACAATCTATGGATGTTAATTCTAGCCAAGATAACCTTTCGGGATACAAAGCTGCATTGATTGGATCTCAGCACATTGCAAAAATGGTACCAATGATGATGACATCGGCCGGCACCGTAAAACCCGCAAAATTTGTTATTCAAGGCGCTGCCGTAGCCGGTTTACAAGCAATTGCGACTGCGAAGAGATTGGGCGGAGCCGTACATGCCATTGATGTAAGACTAGCTGCAAAGCAGGATACTGAGAGTCTAGGAGCAAAGTTCATTGATGTTCCTGGCTGGAAAGATGCAGAAAGTTCTAGTGGACATGCTTCATTGTTTACTGACAAGGATTTACAAGAAGCATTTGATAATGCTTTGATGGGAGCTGTAAAAGAGGCAGATGTCGTCATAACCACTGCAAGATTATTTGGTGCTAATGCTCCAAAACTATTCTTCAGCAAGGATATGAATGAGAAAATGACCAAAGAAATGAAGACGGGAGCTGTTGTTGTCGATATGAATTGTGACACGGGAGGAAACATTTTTGGTAGCGTTGAGGGTGAAATCGTAGAAAAAGATGGAGTTACTATAGTAGGAATTCCGATGCTGTGTCGGACAATACCTAACACTGCATCAATGCTTTATTCAAATAATGTCACAAACTTTGTAACTGTTCTTGTAGAGGATGGTAAACTTGGGATAAACCAAGAAGAACAGGTTCTAACAGGAGATGAAGGTGGAATATCTGCAGGATATGGTGGAATATTGATTGCTGAAGGTGGAAAGATACACGAAAATCATACAAAATTGATGGAGGCAATGAAATAATGGAATTGGCAACATTAATCGCAGCTATCACGATTTTTGTTTTAGCAATATTTCTGGGATTTGAACTGATTACAAAAGTTCCTCCAACACTACATACGCCTCTCATGTCTGGAGCAAACGCTATTTCTGGAATCACTATTGTTGGAGCGCTGTTTGCAAGCAATGTCGCTTCGGATTCTGGGAACTATCCATTGGCTGCTTGGTTGGGCTTCTTTGCACTAGTTTTGGCTACAATAAATGTGGTTGGAGGTTTTGCGGTAACAAACCGAATGCTGAATATGATTGCAGGTAAAAGGAGGAAAAAATAGATGGATATTGCAGATGAAACTTGGGATATCGGGTATCTTGTTGCTTCTATTTTGTTCATATTGGGATTGAAAAAACTAGGACATCCAAAGACTGCACCAACTGGTAATCTCTACGGTGCAACAGGTATGTTGATAGCTGTTGTTGTAACTGTAGCTCAGATAAACTTTGGTGACGGTATTGAAGGCGTTGTCCTGATTCCTGCTGGATTGATTCTCGGTGCTTTGATTGGTTACACAATGGCAGTAAGAGTTCAAATGACAGGAATGCCCGAGATGGTAGCGTTGTTCAATGGTTTTGGTGGAGCTGCGAGTGCACTTGTTGCCGCATCAGAAGTCTTCAGAATGATTAACAATGGTACAATCCCAAATGATGAACTAACTTTCCACGTTGCTTGGATAGCGATTGGGCTTTCGGCTTTAGTTGGATGGATGACACTCACTGGAAGTTTGCTTGCTATGATGAAGCTAAAAGGTGGTGTAGAGATCTTTGGAAAATGGTATCGAACACCAACTTGGGGACCTGAATGGCTCAACTGGCT
>CAYFGG010000179.1:0-1870 GCA_964342795.1 uncultured archaeon
GATTCCGTTTTGGAACTGATTCTTCAGTAAATGGATATGAAGGTTGGTATATTGACGATTTTGAGGTGAACAATGGCGGTGCCTCAACTTTTGAAGACGATTTTGAGGATGGAGATGGTAATTGGGAGGCTGATGTGGTTCTCAGTGAGTGGAACTATTACAGTGCTGATGAGGAATACGGAAAGGCCTATTCAGGAGACTATTCTTGGTATATGGGTAACACTGATACGGGATTGTACAGTGCTTCATTGAATGACTCTCTAGAAACTCCTAGCATAGACTTGGGTGATGGTTCGGAAAAATATGTGTCTGCCATGGTCTGGTTTGGAATTGATGGGCCTGCTGATTGGGCAAAACTTGAGATTAATATGTCTGGAGAATGGGAAACTGTCACAACTTTCCCCGGTGACGATGGTGACTATTCACAAGATTATGATGATGCAAATGAAGACGGATGGTTGTACGTTGAAGCTGATGTTAGTGAATACGAAGGTGACGATGTTAGCTTCAGACTTAGATTTGAATCTGATACTTTCACACAGTACGAAGGATTGTATGTCGATGATTTTTCACTCTACAGTTTACCTGCAATTCCTAACGATGTCGGGACCAAGAATTTAGAAGCTCCTGACACTGCTAAACCCGGAAGAGCAGTCAATTTCCAGTCTGAGATCTATAATTTTGGAACTGAAGATCAAGATAATGAATTTGACGTTAGAGCCAACGTAACTCGTGATGATGGAACTGTAGTTTACAGTGAAATACAGACTATAGAAAGTCTTGATTCCAAGGATAATGTGACCTTGGACTGGACTTGGGATGGAGGCGCTGAGGGGACTTACACAATAAGGGTCGAAACTTTGTTGGAAGATGATGGAAGGGCTGGAAACAATCCAAAGGAACATGTAATAGATGTTGCTGAAAGTGGTTATCAGGTTGCACTTGCTGTTGAACAACAAGCCAAAGACGTTCTATCCGGAGAATCTGTATTTTTCAACTTTACTGCCACTAATACTGGAGAAAAGAGCGGATATTATGATGTAAGCGTAGGATATGGAGAGGAAGATGACTGGAGAATTATATCTCATGTCACTACCATGTACCTAGCCTCTGGTTCCAGTTATGATTTCACTACTGTAGTGATAGCACCAACCTTAGCACCTGTTGGTGATGAGCATGAATTCTCAGTGACCGTAACTAGTAGAGATGACCCTGACACCGAAGATTCTCAAAACGTAACTGCCACACCATTCTACCATGAACAGACTGGAGGTGACAAAGTATTGTTGATTGACGCAAACTTCGGTAAGAATAACGGATACAATAATTACTATGATGTTGACGAAATAGATGTAAGAATGAAGGATACATTGCAGCAATATTTCAATGATGGAGAAAGTAGAGGTTATGATGTATACACAATGCCATATGATATAGATACTGGATTTGGAGAACTGCACCCTTATCCAACACTAAATTTAATGTCGCAATATGATGCTATTATTTGGGTTCAGGGAGATCATCATCAGAGGAATGATACAAAGTGGATGGATTGCATAGGAGACTACCTAGATTCTGGTGGAAACATGTGGATAATGGGTCAACAATTCATGACTGCACTAAATGGCTCTACGGGAGAGCGGGAAGCTGGAACATTTGAATATGATTATCTCATGGTGGAGTATGTCAAACATAGTTCAAGCACTCCTCATCCACTTGTTGGATTAGAGGGTGACGAGATATTTGGTGGCGCAGAATATGGAACTGACGACCGTTCAATTCTACCCTATGATTATGCTGACTGGATACGGCCTAGAGAAGAAGCTATTGGTGCATTTGATACTGGTGAGAGAAACTGGTGGCACATAGT
>CAYFGG010000180.1:0-1863 GCA_964342795.1 uncultured archaeon
CGTACATTGTCTCAACGACTAGTGGAAGAGTTGCTCCCTTCATTCCAATTATATCTGAAATGCCATTCAACGAGCCTGAATCAACCATATTTGGAACTGGGCTTGGAATTAGCATCTTCAGTTTTCTGATTTTAGCACAGGTTTTTCACAGACTCTTCGAGCCTATAACAAAAGAAATTGGAAAGAGTTACGAAAACTGGAATGATATGATTAGGCTTATGGGAACTATAGGGGCCATTTGTGGAATCATAACTGTAAATTTTCACTGGAATAATTATCCTATTTTACATGGCTTTACTGCTTTCGTTCTCTTCACTTCATTTCTGATATGGGGAACCTTTGCATACACTATTCTGGAGAAATCCGGGAGGAGTAATGATATTCGAAAATATGCAGTTTATGCAGGATGGATTTTCTATATTCTAATGGTTATTTTCAGTGTGATGGACAACCTAGATTTAATAGAAAAAGAAGATGATTTTTTCTATAGAATGGATAATCCGCCAACCGTAGATAGTGAGCGGTCAACTTATCTCAATCTGACTGCACTCTGTGAGTGGTGTATGGTGTTCTCATTCTATACTGGCGCTCTGACCTATAGGAAAGAGTTGGAAGGAATTTCGATTTAATACCGAAAAAAAGCTAATCGTTTATAGTGGCGTTTCATTGACATGACGTTTGGCATCGGTCGACCAAGAACTGCTATACGCCGTTAGAGCTATTGAAGTCTTACTTGAATCTGGTGTAGGTGTTGCAGAGGCAATGAAGCATGTTGCCGATGAGGACTATGGAGACCTTAGTGCTGTATTCAGGCAAATATTCTCGGATACGGACAGCGGTAGAAGCTTTGGTGATTCAATAAGAACTCAAATGAGGGCTACGTCATCTTCTGGTCTCAGAAGAGTATTGTCAACCCTAGTCATGTCTGTAGAAGAAGATACGAATGTAATAGATAGATTGAGATCCATAGCTGAAAAAGAAGCTAGAGATAGGAGAGTTGATCTTGATGCATTCATAGAAAGTCTCACCGCGACCTCCGAACAATTCCTTATTGTTTCTATACTTATCCCAATCATTGTAGTTATTGGTGCAGTAGTCAATGGATTAGTAGAATCGGCAAAAGCTGCTGGAGGAGGATTCATGGGTAATACTCCAACAATGCCTGATGCATGTGTGCCAGCTCTATTCATCATAGCTACTATTGCAATCGCAGGAATGGTAATTCAAACTAAAGCAAAGGAGCCTGGCGTATGAGTTTTCTAGAAGATTTATTCAGTGGTGACGGAATGGGGACTATACATGGACTCATCTGGATTGGATTAGGTGTGTGGGCTATTGTTGGAACTTTTTTCTATCTTCCTGCAAAAAGAACACAGGAGAAAATAAATGAGCTTGAAATGGTCTGGCCTGATGTATTAGCTGACCTAGCTGAAGAATTGCGTGCAGGTATGGGTGTAGAATCTGCAATGGATGCAATTGCATCAAGCCGAAGTGATCGAATGGGATTGATGTTAAGAGATGCTGTAATTAGAATGAGGGATGATGGATTCGGTTTAGCAATGAAAAATTTTGCAAAGAACACCGAATCACCAATGATCTCTCGAATTGTAAGTATACTTAATGTTGCATTGAGTTCTTCAGGCAGCTTTGCTACTACCTTAGAGAACATTTCTGATGAATTCTGGGAAATATATATGCTCAGAAAAGAAAGGTTGACTAAAACACAGGGTACTGCTAATTTCATTCTTTGGGGTGGATCGGTAATCTGTCCAATTTTACTTGGTTTAATTGTGGCTGTATTTGGCAGTGGAAAAGCTGGTTCTTTCGAATTAAATGTTGAACTTGGTTTGTTGAATCAATCAA
>CAYFGG010000181.1:0-1861 GCA_964342795.1 uncultured archaeon
CCGGCGACCTCGGGATCTTCAGTCCCGCGCTCTCCCTACTGAGCTACAGCGGCTGAATGTTTCATTATAGGCCTCCATAAAACAATTTATGAGAACAACTTTTATGCACCCCTCCTGAATCAATAATTGGTGATGTGGTATGCCTAAGTTCACGGGAAGAGAGTCTGCTCTTAAGGAAAAGTGCTATTTCTGCGAAAAAGAATTGATGGTGCCAACAGGTCCTGGCTGGAATTCTACCAGAGTAATATGTAGAGACTGTTCTAAAACACAGGAAGTCATGGAGTAATGAAAAGAGACTGTCCTAGATGTTTTTCGGAATTAGTGCCTGAAAATTTTAGTAAGGGTATATGGAAAGTAGAGATTGACAGATGCAAAGCATGTTCTGGAATTTATCTTGATAAGGGAGAATTAATGACTCTGACGGGCAATCGCCCTTTACATCATCTTACAACCAAACATCTAGGGGTAGATTCAGGCTCGGAATTATTGTGTCCTGGCTGTGGATCACTTATGGATGATGAGCATCCGGGGGGTGTTGAGATAGACGTCTGTTTGAAGTGTAATGGAGTCTGGTTGGACAAAAAGGAGTTGGATATACTGAAAGAAATAGATCCTTCTAGTATGAAAGCCCTCTCTCCTGAGAAATTGGCCGAACTTTATGATGCAAATCAGTCCGTTTCTTCAGGTGGACTTTTCAGTTGGCTTTTTGGGAGATAATTTGTACAAGATAAGTGAAACCACAAGTGCACCTTACGGAAACCCACCCGATAGTCGTTCTGTCGAACAATTGTTAGAATCTTCAGTTGTTGTAATCAATAAGCAAGCAGGACCTTCCTCTCATCAGGTAGCCGCTTGGCTGAGAGATTCACTTGAGTTAAAACAAACTGGGCACGGGGGTACTCTTGATCCAAATGTTACGGGAGTCTTACCAATCTCAATAGGAAGGGCTTCTAAGGCTATCAAAGTGATGCAAGAGTCTTCTAAGGAATATATTTGTTTAATGAAACACAATACTAAGGTCGATGAGAAAAATGTCCAGAAGATGTTTGAGAAATTTACTGGTCCCATATACCAAATTCCACCCCTGCAAGCTGCGGTTAAAAGAGAGTTGAGAATTAGGAGGATTTATGAGATTGAGATGCTAGAACATACATCTAAATTCACTTTATTCAGGGTTGAATGTGAAGGCGGAACTTATGTTCGTAATTTGTGTTCAGATATAGGCTCTGCATTGGGAAGTGGAGCTGTCATGGAGCAACTGATAAGAACTAAATCAGGACCATATACTATTGAAGATTCAGTTTCTTTGATAGAGGCTCATGACCGATACAAAGAGTGGAAGGATACGGGGGATTCTAAAAGTATTTTACCAATATTGAAACCTTTGGAATCAATGTTGATTGATTTGCCCATAATTGATGTTAAGGATTCTGCGGTTGATGCTTTGTGTCACGGTGCTGATTTGGGATTTCCGGGAGTAGTATCAGTTTCGAAGAGAATGAAGCGAGGTCAGTTGTCTTGTATTCGAACAACAAGAGGCGAGGCTATTGCTTTGGCTAGAGCTACAGTTGACGCAGATGAGATAGCGGCAAATCCAAAATCAAAAGGAAAAGTAGCGAGATTGGAACGAGTTATAATGGAGCGAGGCACTTATCCAAGGGAGTGGAAATCTAAATGAAGTACAAGAATGAAATAATCGGGTTAATCGGTTTCTTCTTAGCACTCGTCACACTATATTTTGCGCTGTTGCATACAGGTCCTGCAAAATTTTTCACAGCACCTAATGCACAAAAATTATTCTACTTCCATGTCCCCTCTGGTCTGATAACTTATCTTGCATTTTTAATGGTAGTTGGAGGAA
>CAYFGG010000182.1:0-1853 GCA_964342795.1 uncultured archaeon
GGTCTTTCTGACATCGCAGCAGGGGCAATTTGGGTTGTTCTTGGTGGATACATGCTTGTTAAAGTAGCAGGTTGGGAAGAAGGCTTCCGAAGTTTCTATAATGAACTACTTACGGTTACTAGCGAAAGGGTTTCATTCTATTCATACGCTTGGTTGATAGCATCATTGCTTATGATAGTTGGGATAACTCGTGGTTTAGATCAGATGCAAGAGGTTTCAGAAAGTGGAATCCTTGCAATGGTTTTAGCTTTCTTATCCAAAGATGGGGTACTTGTTCTCCTTTTAGCTTCGATTGTCGTTATTGAAGTGTCTCGTACAGTTGATACATATCTTCGTGATAACGTGTTCAATATCAATATTGTGAGATTTATTTTTACAGTTGCTAGTATGGGTTTGATTACAGCAGGAATAATTGAGATTGTAAATGATATCTTTGTTCAGGATAACTTTGATTCTAACAATGTTCAGTATATTCTTTCAGGTATTATCTTGGCATTTATCGGACTTTTAGTCCATGATAGTATCAGAGAAAGGGTTGATGATAATCCTATACCTGTCGAAGAATAAGAAAATCTAAATGAGTCAATTCCAAGTTTTGCGAATTGGTCATAGACCAGAGCGGGATAAACGTATAACGACACATGTGGCCCTTACATCTAGGGCATTTGGCGCATCCAAGATGTATCTTTCTAAGTCAGATAGTCGTGTAATAAAAACAGTTCAAGAGGTTGTTTCAAAATTTGGGGGGGATTTCGAAATAGAGCCTTTAGCTAATCCCAAATCGTTTGTAAAAAAGTGGGAGGGAAAGATTGTACACTTGACCATGTTTGGTCTCCCGTTTAGTGATTTTGAGATTGAGTTAAAGAAGGAAATAACCCCGCTGTTATTTATTGTGGGTGCTGAGAAGGTCCCTCCTTGGGTTTTTGAGTATTCAGATTATAATTTATCTATAGGAAATCAACCTCATTCAGAAGTATCAGCATTGGCTATTTCACTTTCCCGTATAAATGAGAATTATTCATCTAAAGATTTTGGTGGACCTTTGAAAGTGGTACCAACAAGTAACCATCGTGAGATGGTAAATACGGATAATTAGTCAAACGCTTCAACTTCCCATTTTGATTCAATTTTGTTGTAAAAGAATATACTGAAAAATGCTAGAATTCCACATATTGTTGCGAGTGCAATTAATATCACCGAAGGTTTGTGACTTATAGCGAGACTGAGTATGGTCATTGCAATCATTGGTGGCACAGATACGAAGAAGAATTTTATGAAAATTATTGCATCAAAAAGTGCAGAATTTGTTCTGAGCCCAGTGGTCCATGCAGTGTAATTTACGATATATATTCCGACAGCTATCATCACGATTATTCCTATCGGAAGCAGATTTATTTCCTCACTCATGTAGGCAATTATTGTCATAAAGGCTAGTGGTATCCACCAAGTAATAGTCAAGAATAGCACAAGTCTTGCTCTTATAACATCAGATACAGTAACAGGAAGAGTAGAATAGAAACTAGGACTATCTATCGTATTTAACCAAGAATAAAGCATGGTTCCAAAGAAGCCAATCATAACACCATAGAATATAGTGTTGAAGTCTATCTCTACAGGCAATCCTCTATCTATGAACCAGTTCATGAAAGTTAATATTCCCAGAGGAAAAGCAAATGAAAAAAACATTTTAGTCCCGGTTTTACTTCTTTGAAGATCTATTCGTTCTTTAGCTACTATTGTAGGAGATGACATTCCCTTCGACCAGTTGAATTTCTTTGTATATTCTTTTAGTCTGTCGCTGTAGCCAATTTTTTGCGTTACCTTTGGTTCATATTTCTCATTTATTAGTACAG
>CAYFGG010000183.1:0-1835 GCA_964342795.1 uncultured archaeon
GTGAACCTGACCATACTAGGTGAGTATGGGGATCAACAAAACCGGGAAGGATTACCTTACCACTAACATCAATCACTTTGGCATCAGGGGCATCAATATTTTGACCGACTTTCACAATCTTATCACCATCCACCAAAACGTCTGTGTAGGAATGCCTTTCAACCTGACCCATGGCTTCTCCAAAAAGAGGAGAAGTAGTGGCTGGTGGCGTGACAACTTCCGTGGCTCCACGTAAAAGAAGCATGATTTCCAATGGAGCATGTTCATAAAGACATCGCTTATCTAATACCACAATGCTTGAGATGAAAGTATTCAGGGAAAATTCGAAGGCGATTTTTGATGACCTAAAGAAAAGGAACATAGCTGAAGATAACGCCAAAGAAGTGATTCATAGCGACCAAAAGTGGAGGGAATTGATAGACGAGGGAAACAAGCTGAGAGCACAGAGAAATGCCATATCAAAAGAAGTAGGAGAACTGATAAAGAAAGGCGAGGATGCGTCTGAATTACTTCAAAAAATGTCTGATATAAAAAAAAGGCTTACCGATAATGAATCTAATACCAAAACTTCACTTGAACTAAGAGAACGAGCAAGGATGAAGGTGCCAAACATACTAGATAAAGAAGTCCCTATAGGGGTCAATGAAGACGGAAATCAGGAGATTTCAATTCATGGTCCTGCTAAGAATGAAGGAGAAACCAAATCTCATCAAGAGGTAATGGAAGCTATAGAGGGTGCTGACCTCAAAAGGGCAGCAAACATATCTGGAAGACGATTCTATTTTCTAACTGGTGATCTTGCAAGGCTTGAACTGGCCTTGATAAACTATGCCACTGAAGTTCTTTGTGAAAGAGGATACTCACTGACCATACCGCCATTTATGATGAATAGGGAAGCTTACGAAGGAGTCGTTGATCTCAATGATTTTGAAGAAGTAATGTACAAAGTAGAAGACCATGATCTTTACCTTATTGCGACATCCGAACATCCGCTGACCTCTAGGTTTAAAGATGAAATAGTGGAGATAAAGGATGAACCACTTAGGTATGCTGGAATATCGACTAATTTCAGGAAAGAAGTTGGTGCACATGGTATCAGTGATAGAGGGATTTGGAGAGTACACCAATTCGCAAAAGTGGAACAGGTCATCATTTGTAAACCAGAAAACTCAGAAGAACTCCACCAAGAATTAATCTCTAATGCGACAAAAATATTCAAAGGGCTCGAAATACCATTCCGGATAGTGGACATCTGTACGGGAGATATAGGAACTGTAGCTGCACGTAAATTCGATTTGGAAGCTTGGATGCCTGCATCACAACAATGGAAGGAAGTTGTCAGCGCAAGCAACTGTAGATCCTACCAGAGCGTCAGATTAAACATGAGATACCGCACTCCTGAAGGAACTGATTATCCTCATACCCTTAACGCTACTGCCGTAGCCACAACAAGAGCCTTAGCTTCCATTCTGGAGAACAACCAACAGGCTGATGGAAGTGTAGTCATACCTAAAATTTTACGGAAGTGGATGGGGAATCAAGAACTAATCAAAGTCAAATGAAAAAAGCATTGATTCTAGGTAGGTTCCAACCATTCCATTTAGGACACTTGAATGTCATTAACGAGGTAATAAAAGAGGGACTGCTACCAATAATTGGAATAGGGTCCTCACAAGAAGGAAACACTGTGAATAATCCATTTACAAGTAAGGAGAGAATGGAAATGATAAGGGCAATAATGGATGGCCTCAATACTGTATATGAAATTTGCGATATTCCGGATATAAATGATAACGAGAAATATGTTTCACATCTAGAAACATTCGTTCCTGAAT
>CAYFGG010000184.1:0-1830 GCA_964342795.1 uncultured archaeon
ACTCCCGTGGTCGCGATCTGCAGTCGCGTGCATAGCCGGGCTCTGCCACCTCACCTGTGTTTGGCCAATGGCTATATCTATATTAATTATTGATTACCCGAACGCGCTATTGTTCGAGAAACGTCAGTTGAAGACATTTTTTTCTTCATATCCTGAAGAAGACCCTGATAGTGTGATATCTGTTCGTCTATTCTTTCCATCTCAGATGGATCAGCAGAATCATTTTCTAATCTAATCTTAACTTTCTCTTTACGAGATTCCCATCTTTCCAATTCCTTCAGGGCTTCCATTATCTTGTCTTCGACTTCCTGCATTACATGAACCTTATTGTTTCGAGATTGTGTGGTACTCTAGCATCCAAACGAACCTTACGCCTTATATCATTAGCGAATTGCTCACATTTCTGGGCATCTCCATGATTAAGTAGCACAACTTTAGGGCGTGGTCTTATTGTCCTAAGATATCTCATGAGCTGACGTTTATCGCTGTGCCCTGAGAAACCTTCACACGTTTCCATATTCATTTTAACCTTGACTGGGACCATCCCTCCATTCTCTCTATCATGCAAGTGTATCTCAGAAGTCCCTTGCTGTAATCTTTGACCCATGGTTCCTGAAGCTTGATAACCAACAAAGACCATAGTATTGTTAGCGTCAGGAGCCCAATGTCTCAGGTACTCCATTACAGGTCCTCCATTTACCATACCTGATGTGGCCAAAACTATAGCTGGTTCTTCTCTACCGCAGATTTCCTGTCTCATCTCACTACTTTCAACTTTGTTAAATATCTCTGAACGGAAAGGATTGTCTTGATTCTGATATATCTTATTCCGAAGATTGTTGTTCAGATATTCGGGATAAGCAGAATGCAGTGCTGTTGCCTCCCATATCATTCCATCTAGATAAACTGGCATATCCTTCAATTTGCCTTCGGAGTACACTTTCTCTAGAACAAGCATTACTTCCTGTGAACGACCGACTGCAAAAACTGGAATCAGAATCTTTCCTCTTTTCTCAACAGTCCTATTGATTATATCTGTTAGGTTCCTTGTCCCTTCTTCTCTTGCTGGTTGAAAGTCATTGTAACCTCCATAAGTTGACTCCATAATTAGAGCCTCTAATCTAGGGAAGTGATTTACAGCTCTATCGAACAACCATGTATTTTCAAACTTAATATCTCCTGAGAAAACCAAATTGTACAGACCATCACCAACATGAAAGTGAGCAGCTGCGGAACCCAGAATGTGTCCTGAATTATGAAAGGTGAGTTTTAGGTCAGGAGATATATCAGTTGTATCTCCGTAATTCAGTGGAATTGTATTTCGTATTGCCTGCCTGATATGATCTGTGTTGTATGGAACACGATTTCCCTCGGCATTTTGTATTTTTATGAAATCCATCTGCAATAGTGATGATAATTCCCTTGTTGGTGGAGTACAGTAAATTGGACCATCAAAACCATAAACAAACAACATTGGTAGAAGCGCTGAATGATCAAGATGAGCATGTGTAAGCACGACAGCATCAATTCCCTCTAACGGAGTTACTTCAGGTGCACTCAAGAATGGGCTAGGCTCTTTGTCATTTCCTGGATTAAATCCACAATCAATCAAAACCTTACTATCCTTAGTCATCAAAAGATGACAAGAACGACCCACTTCTCTGTAACCTCCAAGGGCAGTAACACGAACATGCTGTTCACCATCTATTGTATCTCGGAATACCTTCTTCCCTACTTTGGTCAAGAACTTCTTTCTCTCTTCTGCAACCTTGTCTCCCATCATGTAATTCCTAATCTCTTTGAGAGTCTTAGATTCCATTGGGGCTGAAC
>CAYFGG010000185.1:0-1830 GCA_964342795.1 uncultured archaeon
CAATCCGATATCCTTACTTTGGTTTAGGCTGATCTTCTTCAGAAACTTCAGGTTTGTCATCTATTTTGGATTTCTCTTTTCTTCCTAGATAGAAAAATAATATGAAACAAATAAGCGACACAGAGAAGCAGGGTGAAGCCTCTATCAAAGTACCACATTGAGGTGGCATTGACAAACTACAGGTCATCAAAACATTCAAACCAAAGAATATGAAAATAATACCTGTCAGAAGTAGCAATGCTCGGAAATTACCAACCATTGATTTCTTCGTATCAACCAAATCCCCCTCTGAGTCGCCAGGCTCTTCAGGTTTATCATAATGGCCAGTATAGTAAGCGACAAATTGTGCAAATAAAACGATGACAGCAATAAAAAATGCTACGGGAAACATTGCAAGAAAGATAAATAGAATTGCACTCACTAAAATAGCCAAATATTGAGTGGATTTATTACTATAACTTCCTGTAAAATGCCAACTTGTTAGTTTTGCTTGGCCATAAATAATAGCTAAACCAAAAACCAGAAATGGGACAAGGAAAAGAGCATAGTCTCCTAAAGATATACTAAATCCTGCGTCGTTATAAGAGTAAACCAGTTTGCACTCTGCAGTAGCATCATTAAAAGTAAAATCCTCTGAAATATAAACTGCTAAGAGTAGAGAATTATTTGTAGAAACATTAGTACCTTCCAATTTTACTAGGGCTTGAACTGGTTCACATTTATCTTTCAAAGGTAATGTTTCTTCATTCAAATAAGAATCAAAAGTTCCTGACAAATTAGTTTCTATACTATCATTACCAAAAAAAGTAACTTGAGATTCTGCCAATACCAATTGTTCGGAGCAATTACCTATGCAAGCGCGTACCTCATAAGAAAAGGTATATTCTATATCATTACTAAAATTTATACCGTTAAGACTAAAAACAAAAGTAGAATCAGGAGAGATAGTCGTTATGGCTGCATAATAAATACTGGATGATGGTGATTGTGTCGTAACCCTGTGATAATCTCCATTGCCACCTATTGACCAAAATGTGGTATTAGTTAAACTTGTCTCATATTCTAAATAATAATCACATTCTTCATAAGTCCCATTTGCAGGGTCCGGATCCGTTACCATCCTACAATTTCTTTCCTTCCAGTCCATCCAACCAGGGTCTACAGAAATTGTAAAATTCTCTTCAGCCTCACAATCAGAAGATAAGGAAATTACAACAAAAAAGACGAATAAAAAGACAAGACTAAATCTCATAATTACTAATTGAATATCTGCATTATACGTCTATTGCTAGTCAAATATTTTCCAAATTTGTCTATTCCTTCTTGGATTAATGCGGGTGCATGGTTATCAAGATAGCTAGCCAATGAACTACGCTTATCCAGATGATATCTAATCGACCAATGGGCCTTATCGTCGTCTGAATCACAAACAAACCAGTCGGCATGCCGGAATCCTTCCAATTCGAGGATTTGTTCTATGTGTGGTTTAAGCCATTCTGCATATTCATCAGCAACTTCTGAATCTATCAGCAAATTCACTTCGTAGACTATCATGATTGTGTAAACATGAATCGGTATTAATTATAGTCTCTATAGTGTGCGGATGGAGATAATCTCAGAATTCATCAAGACCTTCAGGAGCGAAACCTCACAGAAGGATACAAAACATGTGATATTCCATGGATGCTGGGACTGGCATTCTTCGGTTCACGGTCACTGGGCATTGCTAGAAAGTGCTCATTTAGTGAAGGACAACGGAAATTTAGAGTGGGTCTCAGAAAGGTTACAAAGTAAGAATATGGAAGAAGAATTGCAGTACCTAAGAGATCA
>CAYFGG010000186.1:0-1826 GCA_964342795.1 uncultured archaeon
ATAATGTCCCTTTGAGTCCGCGCAACCCCATGGAAGTTAGCGTAGTCAATCAGTCGAAGAACGAATTGGAAATTGAGATTCGCGGAGCTAATGAGACACTGTTAGGTCCATTGATGAATCACACGTTAGCTGACTCGAATGTTGATTATGCTTCATACTATATGGGGCATATTGTTTTGGATCATCCCAGATTCTACGTAAGGACTAAGAAGGGCACACCCAAGAAAGCAATCAAAAAAGCTGTAGAGAAGATTATCGCTGACATAAAAGTAATTAGCGACAAGATAGCCTAGGGATGTCTAAACCGGCAAGACCGGAAGTGGGTAGAGAAGAATATCTTTCAACTAGTGATGGGATTGGAGGAAAATTACGAAAAGTAGCTGAAGATTTCGAAGTTGTAGAGTTTATCGAAACAGGCACAAAACCTCATTGGAATTGGACGAGGGAAAATGATGGAGGAAGGCACTCAATAGTCAAGATTACTTCCAAAAATTGGGACACTCATGTATTGGTCAAGGAACTATCAAAGAGATTGAAAATAAGTCAGAAGGCTATCGGATTTGCTGGAACCAAAGACAAGCGAGCTGTGAGTACTCAGTACTTCTCTTTAATGGCTCCCAAAACAAAAATTGAAGAACTGGAAATAAGCAACATAAACGTAGAATTTATTCATAACACGACCAAACCTGTCAGATTAGGAAACTTAGTTGGTAACAAATTCAGAATAAAAATTACTGATTCTGACAAAAATAAAAATAAGATAGACGAAATTCTAGAACAACTTGACGGCGGATTCCCGAATTATTTTGGAATTCAGCGTTTTGGTGCTGCAAGACCAATAACCCACATTGTTGGAGAGAAAATAGTTCGAGGCGATTATCAGGGTGCAGTGTGGGATTATCTAACGACTGAGGGAGGAGATGCTGTGGGATCTGAAGCAAGAAAGCAACTAAAAGAATGTAAAAACATGGAAGATGCGCTAGAAAAATTTCCATATAATTTACTTTTTGAGAGACAGATAATTGGGCATTTGTGCCGAAACAAGGATGATTACATTGGTGCTTTAAGAGAACTTCCAGAAGGCCTTTTGAAAATGTTAGTTCACAGTTATCAGAGTCTTATATTCAATAGAGCTCTTGACCAAAGGATAAGACAAGGTATGGAAATTGGTAAACCGCTAATCGGAGACTACATCATTCCTGCTGACAATTATGGTGGGCCCGATCAAAGAAAAACTATTGAAGTCACAGAAAGAAATCAAACCAAATTGGAAAAAAGGTGTAAAGAGGGGAAAGCTTGGGTCGCTGGCATGTTGCCCGGTACAAAAAGCGAATACACGAAAGGCATACAGGGAGATATTGAGAGAGAAGTAATGAATGAAGAGAATATCGATTTCAGTGATTTTGCTATAGATGAAATATCTGAATTATCTTCAGTTGGAATGTGTAGGCCACTTAGGCAGTGTTTGAACCAGATTAAGGTAGAATACGACGATGATGATCCTGTTTTCTCTTTTTGGTTGAATAAAGGTACATATGCAACATCTTTCCTTAGAGAAATTATGAAATGTGAGGATGTGAAGGCATACTAATGACTCCTAAATGCATAATTTTTGATTGTGATGGAACACTGGTAGATAGTGAATACCTGACAAACTCAGTTATCGCCCAAATGGCCAGTGAATTAGGTATTGAGATGACGGCGGAAGAAGCAACGAAAACATTCGGTGGAAAAACATTAGATGCTGTTATCTACAAGATGAAAGAATTGTCTGGAAGTGAGATACCAGCCGACTGGTTACCTAGACTGATAACAAAAGTTAGTGA
>CAYFGG010000187.1:0-1826 GCA_964342795.1 uncultured archaeon
ATAGTTTATTTGCGTATTCTTGAAAGTAGAGGGACTTTACGATTTTTACGCCATGATTCTATCCGATGGCGCATACCAGAACGCGTATTTTCGGACCAATTGCGCAACCTAGCTGAAATTGTATTAGATTTCCAATAATCCTCACACTCCTTCGAAAGTTGATCTATATTCTGCATCACTTCATCCGTAAATTCTCGTAACGTATCTGAATTAATCTCAGAACTACCAAAGTAAAGTGGATCTCCAAATTTGTAATAGAATTTCCTCCATGGTCGTGGAATTCGCTTCGAAACGGGCCAAACATCATCTGTTTGCCTTATAGCTACAGGAACAACGGCTGCGCCCGTTGTTGCTGCTAAACGTGCAACTCCCGTTTTGCCTTTACCCATAATGCCAGTCTTTGAACGCGTGCCTTCTGGAAAGATACCAATTGCTCCCCCTTCTTTCAATACTTTAATTGCGCCATCGAGGGCATCTGAACCCCCAGCCTCCCTGTCTACAGGAATAACTCCCACTCTCTTGAAAACTAGTCTCCTAATGGCTCCATCAAAGTGTTCTTTTTTAGACATATATGATATTGGTCGCTTTACTGCAGTCATGATGAAAGCAGGATCGATATGTGACAAATGATTGGCTGCAATTATCAAAGGCCCATCAACAGGAATTTTAGCTCTGTCAAGATATCTGGGTCTAAACATGATGCGGAGGAATGTACCAAGGGTCAGCCTAGTGGTCGTATATGCCAATGGCTCGCGTTTAGCCATAACTAGGTCAGTAAAGAACCATAGTTTATAGTTTTAGTGTTTTATAGAAGCTAAACTAATGATTGCTCTTCGAGAACAACTGTTTGGACGTTCGTTAGGCCATTCAGTGCGTCTTCCACTTCGGTTGCAAATCCTTCTCTATCTATACCCATTATAACTATCATAATAGCATTTAGGCCAAAGGCAAACGGTTTGATTTCATGAGCACCTAGACTCGCATCTTCCGGAAGAACTCCAGATATGGAATCAACAATTGCACTAGTGTCCGAATCGGGTGATTCGGGCATCAATCTATATTTCAAGGCGACTTCTCCCATATGAGACCCTTTTCAGGGGCTGTTTAATTAATTTGGTCTCCGGCTGCAAGAAATATTATTAAGTAGGGTGTAAGGTAATAGCTGGTTGATATGGCAATAGACGAAGATTACCTTTCAAGCTACGAGAAAGTTGCAACTTATGATGGAGAGAATCAACCCATACAGATTTGGGCTAAGGATCAAACATCTTACGGCGGAATAGGGAGCGATAAACTCGGCGTTTGGGGAACTGTAGTTGGTGTTGATTTCGACCTTTGTGTCGCAGATGGTGCTTGCATAGATGCTTGCCCAGTTGAAGTGTTCGAGTGGATAGACACTCCTAATCATCCAGAATCAGATAAAAAAGCCATAATGATAAGAGAAGAAGAGTGTATCATTTGCAGAGCTTGTGAATCTGTATGTCCGGTTGAAGCAGTTCTTATTACTGAAGACTGAATAGGCCGCCTATGGAAGCGCCTGAATTACGTGTCGGTGGATGGGAAAAAGAAGGAAGAAGTAGGTGGTTCAAGAGATTATTCTCTTTGATACTCATTGCTCTTCTTGCCTTTCTAATCATTGGGCCTTCTTTAATTGAGTACCAAAACGCTGAGCCTGGCGATTCCATGTATCTGGATACTGGTGTATGGAATGGCCCTTTTGAAATAGATTCTATTAAAGAATTTAACGGCCATCTAAAGATAATAACACAGAAATATGAAACCACTGATGGAAAATCAGGCAAGTTAGTTATTTTGTCAATCAGTTC
>CAYFGG010000188.1:0-1806 GCA_964342795.1 uncultured archaeon
AGTGATGAAGAAGCTGAAAATGGTGTTTGTACGCACAGTAGTGGAAATCATGCCCAGGCCGTAGCCTTTTCAGCAAAGAAAAGGGGAATTCCCTCCTATATTGTAATGCCAAACAATGTCCCTGACGTCAAACTTGATGCCGTCAAGGGATATGGGGCCAATATTACACTATGTGAACCAACATTAGATGCAAGAAAGGCTACCCTAGACAAAATTGCTGAAAATACTGGTGCACATGTGGTACATCCTTTCAATGATCCTAATGTTATTGCTGGACAGGGGACGGCTGCGTTAGAAATGATAGAGGATTTAGGACATCTTGATGCAATGATTGCCCCGATAGGTGGAGGAGGTCTGATGTCTGGAACTTGTATCACGACCAGAAATTTGCTTCCAGATGCTAAATTGTTTGGTGCTGAACCTGCTGGAGCAGATGATGCTTATCTATCCTTGAAAGAAGGAAAAATAATCCCTCAAACAAATCCTGATACAATCTGTGACGGATTGCTTACAAGCCTTGGAGAATACACTTGGAACATACTAAAAGACCACCTTGAAGCCATATACACAGTTACCGACGATGAGGTTATAAATGCAATGAGGCTAGTTTGGGAGAGAATGAAGATTATTATTGAACCTAGTTGTGCAACTCCTGTAGCTGCTGTTTTGAAACCTGAATTCAAGGCCTTAGAAGGGATTGAAAAAGTTGGAATTATACTTACTGGTGGCAATATCGAATTATCGAAATTACCTTTCTAGGAAAATGGCGGGCCTGCAGGGATTTGAACCCTGGATCTTCTGGTTAGAAGCCAGACGCCCTTCCAGGCTAGGCTACAGGCCCTGTTCTGGTTGCAAAAGAGGTAGCATTTAGCGGTTTTGTCAGTGAACTGAACTTCCGTCATCAACCTTCTGATCTGGTTGTAGAAGACTTACTATCTCTCCACTCTCAGCTGCAAGTAGCATTCCATTAGATTGTTCACCTCTGAACTTGGCAGGTGCTAGATTGACGAGAACTGCAATCTGACGCCCCATCAGATCGTCTGCCTCATATATTCCACGCAACCCAGTCACTATACGGCGAGTGGGCCCTCCAAAATCGACATCTATCAACCATAACTTATCGGCATTCGGATGAGGTTCTACGTTGGCCACTGTGCCAACTCTGATATCCAATTTCTTGAATTCGTCAAACGTTATCTCTGGTTTGACATTCTCTAGCTCGTTTGTTTCCTCTGGGGGCATTTCTTTCTCCAAAATTTCTTGCATGTTCAATTTAGTGAACAACGGTAGGGGTGGTTTCAGGTTGAAAGCGTTTTTGCCTTCAACAGCTGAAGACCATCCATGATCTTCAATTTTTCCTTCCTGACCCATATATTCCCAAGCTTTCTGTGAAGACGTTGGAAGGAATGGCGCCATCATAACTGAAAGGCTACGGCATACGTTCAGGAAGGTAACTAACGTCTTTTCACAGGCATCGCGGTCTGCTTTCAATTGTTTCCAAGGTGCTGCCTCGTTAAGTGCAATATTTCCTGCCTGTGATAGTTCCATTATAGCTTGTAGTGCACGCTTGAATTTGCAGGCCTCGAGCGCTTCAGCTACGCGCTCGTATACTTCTCCAGTCTTCTCCTGTAGAGAAGGTATTGTACATTCGTCGGAATGCAACCCATCTGGGAAATTCTTCTGTGCAAAAGATATTACACGGTGGAGGAGATTCCCATAGTTGCCTATCAATTCATTGTTTATACGAGTAACATAATCTTCCCAAGTAAAATTAGCATCTTTTTGTTCGGGCATTATAGATGCTAG
>CAYFGG010000189.1:0-1749 GCA_964342795.1 uncultured archaeon
GATGAAGATTAATGATCCTAGAGTCTAAAAGACTAAGATTCCGTAAATTCAAATCTAAGGATAAAGAAATATTAATTGAATTGCTAAATGATAAAGAAGTAAGCCAATGGACTGAAAGAATCCCATTTCCTTACAAAGAAAAACATGCTATTTGGTGGATTAATAACAAACCTGAAAACAATTATGTGTATGCAATTGTTAGAAAAGATGAGAATAGGCTAATTGGAGGTACTAACATATCCACCAAGGGTGAAATTGGATGTTGGATTGGTAGAAAGTACTGGAATCAAGGATTTGCCACAGAAACAATAGAAAGAATCAAGAAATTTGGATTTGAAGAACTGAAATTGGAAATAATATGGGCGGCAACACGCAAAGAAAATGAACCGGTTTTTAGAATAATGGAAAAGACTGGTTTTTCACGTGTAAAAGATAAGCCCTATTATGTCGAAGGCATAGGAAACACTAAGATAAGACCACACTTTGAATTGACCAAATAGGTCTTAAATCAACCCCTTCAGTGAAATCAAAGTGGCCCTGTGGGGTAGTTTGGCATCCTTGTGGCTTTGGGAGCCATAGACTCCGGTTCAAATCCGGGCGGGGCCACCACTAAACTAATATGCTGATTTAGTGGTAGTTATGATTACGGATGCAATCTTGTACGGATCACCATTCGAAGAAGGTCTACGATCTTCAAGTCTACCTTTCCAACCATCATCGACAGTTCCAACAGGTATCCGAATTGATGCACCTCTGTCAGAAACGCCATATGAAAATTCATGGATTGACTGGGTCTCATGAAGACCTGTTAATCTTTGCTCGTTGTGAGCCCCGTATACGTCCATATGTTTCTTTATATTCTTTCCAAAGGCTTCACAGACCTTGTTGAAAGTTTTTTCATCGCCACAAGTCCTTAAAGTGGTATCTGAAAAATTTGCATGCATCCCTGAGCCATTCCAGTCTGTTGCACCCAATGGTTTAGGGTGCCATTCTATCGCAAGACCATACTTTTCAGCATTCCTTTCTGCTAGATACCGGGAAACCCAAATTTCATCACCAGCATTCTTAGCTCCTTTCGAAAATATCTGATATTCCCACTGTCCTACTGCTACCTCTGCATTAATACCTTCAACATTGAGTCCTGCATCAAGGCATTGATCTAGATGAGTTTCTATTACTTCTCTGCCAAAAGTATTCTTTGCTCCAACTGAACAGTAGAATTGGCCTTGGGGAGTTTGATCTCGTGGAAAACCTAGAGGAAGATTCGTATCTGGGTCCCACAAAAAATATTCTTGTTCAAATCCAAACCAGAAGTCATTGTCATCATCATCAATTGTGGATCTTGCGTTTGTAGCATGGGGCGTACCATCGGCATTGTAGACCTCATTCATAACTAGAAAACCATCTTTTCTATCAGGGTCTGGGAATATTGCAACCGGTTTTAGTATGCAATCTGAATCATTACCTTCCGCTTGTCTAGTAGAGCTACCGTCAAATGACCATACTGGGCAATCCTTCAGTTTTCCTGAGAATTTCTTGCGAATTAGGGTTTTGCTCCTGAGAGATTGTGTTGGCTCGAAGCCGTCTAACCAAATATATTCTAACTTTGCCTTTGCCATAATAATCGATATTCTATCGGAACACACTATATAAAAAAAACGTTAATTTTGATTCTAATGACTAATTTTGAAAATATAATTGATTTAATACATAGTAATTTATATATAGGATGAACAAATGTTCAAATAA
>CAYFGG010000190.1:0-1748 GCA_964342795.1 uncultured archaeon
CGTATGGGTGATTTTTACGAGACCTTCGGAGATGACGCCAAGGTTGTCGCCAAAGAATTGGATATCGCACTTACTGCTAGAGACAAGAATTCGGACAATCCAATACCACTGGCTGGAGTCCCTTATCATGCACTAGATAGTTATCTTAGTAAATTGATTAAGAAAGGACACAGGGTTGCAATCTGCGAACAGCTAGAGGATCCTAAGAGTACCAAAGGCCTCGTACGCCGTGGAGTGACACGCGTTGTCAGTCCTGGAACAGTTGTGGAAGGATCTATGTTAAGTGCTTCCAACAACTTTCTGGCATCGATAAACGAAACTGATGACGGGTTGGGATTGGCTATCATGGATATCTCAACTGGAGAATTCTCAACGGCTCAATTCAGAGACCGAGAATCCTTGGAATCTGAGATGGCTCGTTACTCTCCGGCCGAAGTAATTATCCCTGAAGGTAATGAGAACATAGCGAACTGGATGATGGCATTAGGCGTCAATACTACTCCTCGGAAAGCAGATGTCTGGATGTATCCTGCAGCAAAGAAGATTCTGGAAGAAAGATTCGGAAGTGTGGAAGAGCTGAAAACATACCCAATGGCAGTCACTGTTGCTGGTTCGATTCTATCATATGCTATCGACACGCAATTCAGCGAATTACCTCATCTCAGACCACCGTCTTTGATGGTCAAAGCCAAGGCTATGACGTTGGATGCAGTGACATTACGGAATCTAGAGATAGTACGTACTATTGGTGATTCATCCAAGGACACACTGTTTGCAGTAATCAACCGTACTTCTACTGCTGGTGGTTCCAGAAGATTGAAGGACTGGTTCCTGAGACCATTACATGATTTAGATCGAATAAATGAAAGGCATGATGCTGTTCAAGAGTTATTTGACAACACACTAAGTCGACGTGAGATACGTGATATCCTGAAAGGATTTCAAGATGTAGAGAGATTGTTGTCAAGATTAGGACATGGGTCGATATCACCAAGGGATCTGGATAGTTTGCGTTCCAGTCTCAATACTCTCAAGGACCTTAAACAATTCCTGAGCGAGGAGCCGCTCAAATCGAAATTAGTGAAGAAGCTAGTCAAATCTATTGATCCGCATAAACAAGTATCACAAAAACTTGCAGAGGCACTTGTTGAGGACCCACCATTAGTACTCAGAGATGGTGGAATATTCAGAAAAGGATACTCAAAGGAGCTTGATGATCTAAGGGCCAGAGCCAGCAGTGGGAGAGAATGGGTAACTGCTTTGGAATCAGAAGAGAAGAAAAAAACAGGTATACCAAAATTGAAGGTAGGGTACAACCGAGTTTTCGGATATTATCTTGAGGTCCCAAAGGCATATGCCAAGAAAGTCCCTGAAAATTATCATCGTAAACAGACCGTAGCTGCTGGTGACCGATATATCACTCCTGAACTGAAGGAAAAAGAGACTTCCATACTAAGGGCAGATGAGAGATCACAAGCTCTCGAGACTGAGCTGTTCAAGGAATTGAGAGAATGGATTCTAGAATTCTTGGGATCACTACAATCGACCACCATGGCTGTCTCAAGGATAGATGCAATCTGTTCACTGGCTGAGGTTAGCCAGACACACAATTATGTGAGACCTGAGATGTCTGATGATGGGGCATTCTCGATATCTGATGGAAGGCATCCTGTCATCGAAATACTAAGAGAGGGGCAATACATTCCCAACAGCCTACAGTTGGATAACAAACAGCGACAATTGATGAT
>CAYFGG010000191.1:0-1745 GCA_964342795.1 uncultured archaeon
CAAATATGGATATTTCAAAATATAGAGATGATTTTCCAGTTCTAAATACAGAGGACGCACCAACCTATCTTGATAGTGCTTGCATGACTTTGAGGCCTCAGCAAGTAATTGATTCAATAATGGAATATTATACGAAGTATCCAGCCTGTGGAGGCCGTTCCGTTCATAGAATGAGTTGGCAAGTTACAGAGGGTTTTGAAATGGCCCGTGACAGTCTACGTAGATTGTTAGGAGCTGAGAAAACCTCAGAGGTGGTATTCACTAGAAATACAACTGAGGGGATGAATTTGGTGGCTAATGGATTAGGTTTGAAGAAGGGTGATAAGGTTCTAACATCTGACAAAGAGCACAATTCCAACGTAGTACCTTGGCATCATATGGCTAAGTACAAAGGAATAGATTATCAAGTTGTACCAGCTAAAGACAATTATTATTTTGATTTAGAGGCACTTAAGGAAAATATAGACAGTAAAACAAAATTGATGAGTATAATTCACACATCAAATCTGGATGGACACACAAATCCTGTTAAGGATATAATTGAAATATGCCATGACAAAGGAATCAAAGTATTGATGGACGCTGCTCAAGCTGCTCCCCATAAGGAATTGGATGTTGTTGATTTGGATGTTGATTTTGCTTCAGTTAGTGCGCATAAATTTTGTGGACCAAGTGGTATGGGAGCACTTTATGGAAAATATGATGAATTGAAGAATCTAATTCCTAGTTATGTTGGGGGATCCACAGTCGTTAACGCAACATATGAGGGGTATGAATTATTGCCACCACCAGCTTGTTTTGAGGCCGGACTTCAGGATTATGCTGGAGCTATAGGTGCAGGCACTGCTGCTGAGTACATTATGGATGTAGGCAGGGATAATATCCAAAAACATGAAACCAAGTTGAACACAATTTTATCGAATAAAATGGAGAATCTGGACGGTGTTTCGATTGTTGGTCCAGAGGATGTTTCAATGAGGGGAGGAATTACTTCTTTTACCTTGGATGGATGGGATACTACAGAAATTGCAATGCATCTAGATGAAAATTACAATATTGCAGTAAGAAGTGGAATGCACTGTGTTCACTCATGGTTTAATTCAAGAGGCATAGATGGTACTGCAAGAGCAAGCATATACTTTTACAATAATGAATCAGATGTTAGAAAATTCACAGATGCTGTAGAGGATATGCTGAGTGGTTGATTACCCCTTAGCTTCTTCTGAATCTGAACTTAATATCGGTGCTAACAGGTATAGTTCAAGGAATTTTCCCCCGTATAGGTACGTCCCAGGCTTACATCCTCATCCCACTAATAGTCCTGATGGTCACAGCTACGAGAATGAAGATGAAGATCACGAAAAATGGAATTCGGATTCATGGAAAGACAATGAGGACTATCTTTTTGGAATTGATCTTTACAATTATCACTATTACTGGGAGGCACATGAGGCCTGGGAGGGCCTATGGATTGCAGCAGTAAGGAACAGTAGTGAACACCGTTTTCTCCAAGGTCTAATCAAATGTGGTGCTGCACTCCTAAAGATAAGAATGGCAAATTATCAAATTCAAGATTTGATTGGAGCTCGTAACCTCTCAAAGTCAGGAATGTCTCTTCTATCTCAAGTTGGCCAAGATGAATTTATGGGATTAGACATTCCAAATTTCTTAGAAGAATATGAGAATTTCATAGAACCTATAAACGCTGATAAGATTCCTAAAGTAGATAGTAAAAGTCCAAGAAT
>CAYFGG010000192.1:0-1738 GCA_964342795.1 uncultured archaeon
GGAAAAGCTGGTTCTTTCGAATTAAATGTTGAACTTGGTTTGTTGAATCAATCAATGTTCTTCTACATGATGGTCTTAGGCGCCGGTGGCGTATGGATGCAATCTGTAATTCTTCAAACCACCAAAACTGCAATATGGAGAATGCCAATCTACATGTTCTTAGCGACTACTACCTTACTATTGGCTCTAAAAATATCAATCGTATAAATATGGAAAAAGGACGAATCATAGAGAAATACCCGGCTGCCAACATCGTGGAAAGACCCGGTGCTGAGCGACATTTGTATCAGGTTACAAAACCAACTAAATCACCAAGTTATGGACCGTTGAAACCGTTACTGGAAGATGACTATCTTGAAGAAGTAATGTACAATCATCCTGAGAAGCCTGTAATGGTTGCTCATAGAAAGCATGGAATGTGTGTTACTAATATCAAAATGAGTGGAGATGAAGCTACTGCTATAATTCAAAAAGTCGGTAAGTATGTTGGAAGAAAAGTTGGCCCAGGAAATCTTCTCCTTGATGGACGGCTTCCAGATGGCAGTCGTGTGAATGCAACCATCCCGCCTGTTTCTCCTAATGGACCTACATTAACCATCAGAAAACAGCTGAGTGATCCATTGACGGTTGTCGATTTGATGAAATTCGGAACCATGTCACCCAGATTGGCTGCTCTGTTATGGATGTTTGGTGACGGAATGGGGGCAGCGCCGTGTAACATACTGGTCGCTGGTGGAACTGGATCTGGAAAGACTACAACATTGAATGTTCTTGGTCTTTTCATTCCTTCAAAAGATCGTCTTATAACTATTGAAGATGTAGCGGAAGTTCAGCTCAAACATGAGCACCATGTGCAGCTTGAGACCTTTAATTCAACCAAACCCGACGAACCGGATGTTGACATGGACTCTCTACTGAAGAATACCCTACGTATGAGGCCAGACCGCATAATTGTTGGAGAGGTAAGAGGCCCAGAGGCAAAAACTTTGTTCACAGCAATGAATACTGGGCACGAAGGATGCTTTGGGACGGTGCACGCAAATACTGCTCAAGAAACAGTTTCAAGATTAATTAATCCTCCAATGGAGGTTCCACCAATAATGATGAATGCTTTGCATCTTATTATCATGCAAAGTCGTATTGCTGTTGGAGGAAAACAAATACGAACCATTACAGAAGTTTCGGAGTTAGCAGGGTTAGAAGGAGACAAACCAAGATTGAATACTCTCTTCAAATGGAATGGGCAGACAAATCAGCTTGTCGAGACAGGCGTTCCAAGCAAACTCCGTGAGAAAATATCTAAGGCTGCAGGTGTTGCCCCAAGGCAATTCGATGATATGGCTCAGAACAGACAGAGGATACTTGAATCAATGTTACAAAAAGGAATAAACGACATTGAACAAGTAAGCACTGTTGTCCAGAATTACTACGCCAAGATGTAGACTATATGGTAAGTACTTACTCTGAGGCCGGAGTTGACATTGATGCAAGCGAAAAGGCAACTGAAGCTCTAATTGCTCAAATCAAGAATGTTGGAAGAAAGGGAGATGGAGAAGCAATAAAATTAGATAATGGATTTGCTGGATTAGTTAAACTTGGAGATGGTGCATTAGCAATGTGTACCGATGGAGTAGGTAGCAAATTATTGCTAGCTGAAGAAATGGATTCGATTCATACAGTTGGAATCGACTGTGTAGCAATGAATACTAATGATCTAATCTGTGTTGGTGCTGAACCA
>CAYFGG010000193.1:0-1697 GCA_964342795.1 uncultured archaeon
GATGAGATAACTCATGTATGGGCTATTGGCCACGACGCAACTTTGGAATGGGAAACAGAATACGACACAGATTCAAGTGGAGGATGGGACGATGATGAACATGCCATCTCGTCACCGATATTGGCAGTAATATACAGCGATGATGGTAAGAACAATCTCGATGTTTTTACGTGCACAACACCTAAATGTTTTGCTTTGGATGGGAATGATGGTCAGGATGGCGGAGGTCCTAAGGATCAACTTTGGGATATTACATTAGAAGGCCGAGATTCAGAGAATCGTATTTTCACATCACCTGCAGCTTCTGATGTAGATGGTGACGGTTTGATAGATTTTGTTATAGATGGAGCAGTATACTCTGCGGATCTTGCAGACTTAACATTGCGTACTTCTGATATCACTATTACTGATTCGGATGGAAATAAAGTGTCCGAAGTTGAAGAGAATCAAGAAGTTACCATTTATCCTATCACTATTAGAAATGATGGAAATCATGAAGCACAAAATGTAGACATTGAAGTTAGGTTGGACGGCATTGATGGCCAATTACTGTATGAGGAGACGATAGACATAGATGCAAATTCTGTTCAAGATTTACAAACTTTCAATTGGACTGCAAAAGGACAAGGATCACACGATATTTGGGTAATGTGTCTTGTAGATCCTGATGAGAACGAAGAAGTTCGTTATGATAACAACAATGCCTCTAAGTCATTACTAGTTAGACCTCAATATGGTTTATCTTTGAATATCACAGACTCGTTTGAAGAGGTTGATGTAGGTCATTCAGCAACTTTCAATGTCAATGTTACTAATATGGGCCTTCAGACAGACAATTACACAATATCTGTTACAGTGATGAATCCTGAGTGGGAGATTAGTCACCCTGACAAAGTAAGCAATGTAGTTAGCAATACAACAGTTCAATTTAGTGTCAGCTTTGTTCCAGCAATAAATGTGATTTCTACAATCCATGATTTCAATATAATTGCAACTTCGGAGGGCAATATTAGCAGAACAGCTTCTGTTTCAGTAGATATTAATGTTAAACAATATTATGGTGTAATTTTAGAAATGCCCCTGACAGACCAGAGAGTATTCCCAGATACAACCCTTTCCTATCCTGTTCGAGTTATAAACCAAGGAAATGGAGAGGATACTTTTGACTTGTATACTGGAAGTGATTGGGGTGCTGAGATAAGAATAGACGATTCACCTGCTGGAGAAATCTTTTTGGGCGCGTTTAGAGAAGTTGAGGCGGAGTTAGTGGTTGAAACTCCACCCGATGCCTCTGTAGGTGATTTCAAGGAGTTGCCATTTACAGCCGTTTCTCAAGGCGATGTTAGTGTTTCAAGCTCTGTCACCACTAATACGTCCGTGGGTATTATGATGGCAGAAAATGCAGTAGTAGGAGTTCTTCCAGGTAACAATGCCAGTTTTCACCTAGAATTCTTAAATCCTACAAATCAAACCGATGATTTTACTTTTTCAATAGAGTCTGGAGATCCAGGGTGGCCATCAGAATTATATCCGGCTAGTATTAGTCTTGAAAGCGGTTCAAAAGGTCGTGGCTGGATTAACTTTACAGTTCCGAACACAGCAGAACCTGAAACCTCGTATCCGATGACATTTGCTTTTGGGAATGGTGAAACCCTTGATAGAATAAACGTAATTCTAGAGATTTTACCACTTAGTGG
>CAYFGG010000194.1:0-1689 GCA_964342795.1 uncultured archaeon
CCAAATGAGTTGAAAGAGCTTGATTTATGCGCTATGGCTATCAACCTTGGATGTTCTTTCGTGGCACGTTCATTCTCTGGATCAAGAAAGCAATTAACTGCTCTTGTAAGAGCAGGAATGTCACATAGAGGAATGGCTGTAATTGACGTAATATCTCCCTGTGTTACGTTCAACAACAATGAAGAATCTTTGAAATCTTATGGATATGTTAAGAGTAATGACTTAGAATTACATACTGTTGATTATATTCCTCATTTTAATCCCATAGAAGAAATTGAAGTCCCAGCTGGTGGACACAAAGATGTTAAGCTTCACGATGGTTCGTATATCCGTCTAGAAACAATCAGTGAAGAGCATGATGTTTCCGATAGAGTTATGGCGCTTGAAGCGATACACAAAGCAGATGTTGATGATAAACATGTAACTGGACTACTTTATTTTGAAGAAGGAAAACCTACTCTTGATGAGATTGAGAATCTGGTCGATACTCCGTTAGCCGATTTGCCTGATAAAATGTTGAGACCTCCAAAAAAGACGCTGGATGAATTACTTGCTTCTTTCAGAGACTAGACCGATTCTACTCAAGTAATCAGAATAAGAAGAATTCTCCCCATACATCATTATTAAACCTCCTGCAAACCAACCTACGGAGGAAGTTACACGAAATGCGGAATCAAAACCATCTAGGTAATAAGGAACCATCAGAACAAGGCCAACACCGATAAAAAATCCCGATGTCCAAGCAAACAACTGACTACCCTTTCTTATGTGATGCACAAAAAGAAAGAGATAAAATTGTGTAAATGTGAAAATAGCCAATACTGTCGCAATCAATAATTCAAGATTCTCAGAACTGCCTGAAGATAAATACGGTGAAAGCAGAATAAAAGTACCAACAACCATAGCTACTCCTGGAAATGCATCAGAGAATATTCGTCCTGTTGTATTAGACAATATAACATCTGAATTCTTCCATTTTATCATCGCTCTAACAAGAATAAGTGGGGAAATAAATCTGAAAATTAGAGTGAATAAGGCCAGTGGCCAGAGTAATTCAGGAGATGTAGAAGCATAGTAAACTGCCCAAAGGGCAATTACAAATGCACTGCCAAGAAGTAATATCGCACCTATTAACAATAAATCACTGGATTTTTTCTCGGTCGCCCTTTCCAATAACAGGAGAAAAAGAGGATAAGCAAGAATCACAATTCCCAGAAAAAGAATCAAAAATGCTACCAAATCAACTTGGTTCACATTTTACAACATTCAAGTCTTTTTATGAAATGAACCCCTGACTTTATCTATCCCTATTATCTCAATATAGTAGGCTGAAATGAGAAAAATAATCCCAATTGGAGTGATGATTATCCTTGCAACGACAGGTTGTACTGGACCTGGAGGACTTTTTGGAGAGGATGAAGAGATTGAAGAACCATTCGTCTATGATCTAACAATTGAGGATTTGTGGCAAGATATTCCTGAGAACATGACATCAGCATCTGATATCATTAACATGACTTTGGAAATTGAGAAAAGTCCAAGGGTCACAAACTTCACTGAAGTGGGGTACAGTATCAATAAACAGCCAATGATATTGGTTGAATTTGGCGACTATGATCCAGGTGTACCAACCGTATACTTTGTTGCTGCACAACATGGAAATGAACCTGCCTCAGTGGATTCTGCATA
>CAYFGG010000195.1:0-1658 GCA_964342795.1 uncultured archaeon
AGTATTTAAATAAAAGAACCCTTGAAATGGCCAAAGAACTAGCTTCGGGACCTGCCGATGCAATTGCTGAAACAAAAAAGCTACTTCTAGAGTCTGAATCTCTATCTTTGGAAGAAGAATTGAAAAAGGAACGGGAAAAGAATCGTGATAGTGGTAACAGCGGTGATGCTATAGAAGGAATCAAAGCATTCTTAGAGAAAAGGGAACCGGAATTTGAATAGATGGAAATCAACATATCTGAAGCTGAACAAAAAGAAATCACTAGTTTCTTCTATAGGATATTGATACCAAGGCCAATAGCTTGGGTCTCTACCAGATCCAAAGATGGAATAGATAATCTGGCGCCCTTCTCATTCTATGGAGGTGTAGCTGCGAATCCACCAATTGTTTCACTAGGAATAGGAAGACGTGCTGGAAAACATAAGGACACTTCCCAGAATCTACTTGACACAAAAGAATGCGTGATTAATCTGACCAGTGTTGAACTTTCTGAGAAGATGGTCAAGACCTCGGCAGAATTGCCACCTCAAATCGATGAATTCGAAATAGCAGGACTGGAAAAAACAAATTCAATAGATGTAAAACCATCTAGGCTGAAGGATGCTAAAGTTGCACTGGAAGGCAGATTGTATAGGCATTTGGAAGTCGGAAATGGTCCTGGAGATATGCTCCTAGTAGAAATTGTCAGAATTCATATTGATGATGACATCTTAGATAAAAGAGGTAGACCTGATGCCTCAAAATTAGATCCATTGGCAAGGCTCGGGGGAAGACAATACGCTTCACTAACTGAGGCTTGGGAAATTATTCGACCGGATTAGTTCGTCTTCTTCTAAAATTGTAGTTTACTATCAGAAGAACTGATAATATTGGGGCTAAAAGAGTAGAAAACTCAGGAATTCCTATATTTCCTGTGTTTACCTCAGATGAATCCTGAACTGAAATTGAGCTATCTTCCGTTCTATCTTCATTAACGGTATGGGCATCCGGATCAAATGAAACCCTAAGGCTATCTATTCCTTGACTTGTGGCATCTGATGTCATCTCTACCACAATAAAAAACGTTTTTGAATTAGTTGCAGTTATGGCTGTGTCTCCAGCATTATCTGTAAAAGTAATAGTTTGGATGCCACTAGCAAGAGAAAGTGTTGATACTGTAATTTCTACCGTATCACCTGCGTCATAACTGCCTGAACTAGTACCATCATCATTATAGACATACAAATTAGCAATTATGCTATTTGCTTCTGCAGTAGTTAGAACATCTCCATCTGTCTCTTCCAACAATAACTTCCAAGTAGCAAGTTCTAAATCATTATCTCCTGAAATTCCATTATGTGTAACTACAATTTTTAAAAGGTCATCTTTGTCTGAATTATCTAGTTCGGACGGAGCTGTAGAAGTAACGGCATACTTAGCTGAGCCTCCTGTGTTTTCATACCAAGCTATTGCATAATCATCCACTGATGATGAAACAATGTCTAAATCTCCATCGTTATCAAGATCACCCATGTAAACACCGTGTGCCCCATCTGCACTAGTTGCAATATCTAAGGCAGTCCAGCTAGGATTGGCATTACCGTCATTCTCATACCAAGCTATCGTATCATCGTTGTATGATGCTGAAATGATATCCATATCTCCATCATTATCCATGT
>CAYFGG010000196.1:0-1627 GCA_964342795.1 uncultured archaeon
GGAATATCAACAATTGATGGTCTGAATACATTGGTTATGGGTCAAAAACTGCCCATTTTCTCTGGTGCAGGTTTGCCTCACAATGATATCTCACTTCAAATTGCAAGACAAGCACAGACATTAGGTACAGATCGTGACTTCGCGGTTGTATTCTGTGCAATGGGTATTACTGATGAGGAAGCACAATACTTCATGGCTGATTTCGAGAGGACAGGCGCACTAAGTAGAGCTGTTGTTTTCATGAATTTGGCAAGTGATCCTGCAGTTGAAAGATTGATTACTCCAAGAATGGCACTTACTACTGCAGAATATCTGGCTTTTGAAAAAGGATACGATGTTTTGGTCATTCTGACGGATATGACAAACTATTGTGAAGCATTGAGACAGATTGGAGCTGCAAGAGAAGAAGTACCTGGAAGGCGTGGTTACCCTGGATATATGTACACTGATTTGGCTCAAATCTATGAAAGAGCCGGCCTTATCAAGGGTAAATCAGGCTCAGTGACTCAGATTCCAATTTTGACAATGCCTGGGGATGATATCACACACCCTATTCCCGACTTAACAGGTTACATCACAGAGGGACAAATTGTTGTTTCAAGAGAATTACACCGTAAAGGTATATATCCTCCAAATTTTGTCTTGCCTTCTCTTTCACGTCTGATGAATGCAGGTATTGGTGATAAGAAAACAAGAGAGGACCACAAACAGGTCAGTGATCAGCTTTATGCAGGATATGCAGAAGGCAATGATTTGAGAGGTCTAGTAGCGATTGTAGGTAAAGAAGCATTATCTGAAAGAGATCAGAAACTACTTGAATTTGCAGATGAATTTGAATCTCTATTCGTTACGCAAGGAAGGGAAGAAAATAGAACCATTGAGGACACTCTAGAGATTGGTTGGGGCATGCTGAGTAAACTCCCAGAATCAGCATTGACACGTATTGATCGTAAGACACTAGAAAAATATCATCCAGCATACAGGAAAAAATAAGTAAATGAGTACAGCAGACGTCAAGCCCACTCGCATGGAGCTCATTGAGACAAAGCGTAAGATTAAGTTGTCTAAGAGTGGATATAAGCTCCTTAAAATGAAAAGAGATGGTTTGATTATGGAGTTCTTTGAGCTTCTTCCTAAGGTAAAAGATCTTCGGGGTCAACTTTCTGAGCTCTATAAAGATGCTATGGAAAAACTGGCGATTGCGGTTGCCGCAGATGGTAAGACTGCATTAGAATCTGCTGCTAACTGTTTGAACAAACCTCCAGAAGTCGAGTTGTCTTCTAACAACATTATGGGTGTTGTTGTTCCAGCAGTAAAAGTTACACCTGTTGAAAAATCGTTAGAGGATAGGGGCTATGGTCTTGTTGGAACTTCGATAAGAGTTGATGAGGCCGTCCATGCCTTTGAGAAACTATCAGAAATGATAATTCTAGCAGCTGAAGGCGAAACTACTATGAAAAAATTACTTGATGAGATTGAATCTACCAAGAGAAGAGTCAACGCCTTAGAATTTAAGGTCATTCCGAATCTAGAAGAAGTTGCAAAATATATTTCTTTCAGACTTGAAGAGCTTGAAAGAGAAAGTATATTTGGCCTTAAGCGAATCAAAGGTTAATGGATTGGCTGA
>CAYFGG010000197.1:0-1627 GCA_964342795.1 uncultured archaeon
CACTGTTGAATGGGAATCTATAGAATAATCATTTATATATGAATCGTCTAAAAAAAGACTACGTCAGAATTCTGGACTGGCTTGACTTCCTAAACGAAGGCAAAATAGTCCCTGGACTAGAAAGAATCAAAGAATTAATGCATCATCTAGGAAATCCTCAAGAAAAACTAGAAATTGTAATGATTGGAGGGACAAATGCCAAGGGAAGTACTTGTTTCAGCCTCAATTCTACTCTAAACAAAACCGGAATAAAGTCTGGATGTTTTACATCTCCACATCTTCATTCTGTTAGAGAGAGAATTCGAATCGGTGAAAATATAATATCTATTGAGAAATTCACGTCAATTTTATCTAAAATCAAAAATATTTCAGAAAAGATTGATGTCAAACCAACTTATTTCGAAGCCCTGACTGCGGCAGCTTACCAATATTTTCACTCAGAAGGTGTGGATTACGCATTAATGGAAATCGGATTAGGTGGTGAATGGGATGCAGTCAATATAGGACAAGCAAAAGTTGCTATCCTAACAACTCTTGGTCTCGATCATCAAAATTATCTTGGTAATAATATTGAACAGATAGGTGAAACAAAAGCAAAGATTGTGAATGAAGAGACTATTGTCGTCACGGGGTGGGAACACAGATATCATCACCTTATTCCTATATGCAAAAGAGTACATTACGGGGAAAGTATATCCGATTGGTTAGAACTTACCATCAATGCATTAAATTTAGGTATCAAAATGGTTATGAAGGAGGTACCAGGAAGAAATGAAAGATTCGAGGAATTTACTTTGGACACGGCCCATAATCCTCAAGCGATAAGATTTACAATATCAAGGAGTGAATACGAGAAAATTGTAATTGGTATTCTAAGTGATAAGGATGCGGAGAACATAGTCAATGAATTACCCAAACAATCCGAGATACTAATCTGTGATTTAAAATCTGAAAGAGCGTTACCTGCATCTAAATTGAAGGAAATTTGTGAAAATAATGGATATCTATGTAGAAAATTTGACAATGTAAGAGAAGCAATGCAATATGCAAAAGGCAGTAAAACGCTGATTACAGGATCATTCTACACAGTATCTGCTGCAAGAGAATATCTGAAGTTAGATGGATATAGTGAACTATAAATCATCAAGCCAATTGAACAAGTGATGAACAAGGTAATGGCATTATGTTTGGTTTCCCTTTTTCTGGGTTCGACCTTTAGCGGCTGTTTAGAGGGCGGACTATTTTCTAATGATTCCAAAGATAGTTCTGTTTCATCACCAACTTGGACAAGAGGCGATTTTTGGCAATATAATGTAAAAACGCAAAATATGGAAACATCAACCACAATGGTAGTAACTGTTGATGATGATGAAACTGATTACTATGTTGCTGCTGGTTCGCTAGAAGACGCAAAAAGACATGCCGTTCTGAATCACAATCCTGCCTTAGGCCGCGTTCAGATGTCTGATTTCTCTGTTTATGAAAATAATATAGCCCAAAAAGTGATTGATTTTCCTCTAGAGAGCAGTAAAAGCTGGTCATTCAGCCTTTATGATGAGGAATTTATTGCAACCGTACTGACCACCATAGGTGAAGGAATGAATCAGCCAATTGACATATCTGCAAG
>CAYFGG010000198.1:0-1607 GCA_964342795.1 uncultured archaeon
GGTTCATGCGAATCATCCCATGGGAGTGATACGATTGCGGGCATTGAGTAAGGGTGGTTCTTAACGATATACTTTTCCAGATCCTTGAACTTCTTCTTTGAGGTCTTTATGAATATCACATGTTCGGTATCATCCTTCATTTTACCTTCCCAGGAGTAGATAGTTCGGACCGGCCAGAAGTTGCAACAAGCCGCTAATTTAGCTTCTACCAATTGCTTTGCTATCTCTTCTGCAGACTTTTCATCTGGGGCTGTGGTGTATACCGTGATACCCATGTTCTCGTCTATTTCGAGCATGTTTAAATAGCCCCCCTTTCGTAGACGCGGACCCACGTGGTAACCCGTGACTAATGAAGACAATCGTCTGAAAGAGGTAAAAAAATGGCAAATCCATTATTTGTAACATATGAGGCTCCAACGGAGCTATCTGAGAAGGCATATCTAGCCACCGAAACAGCTCGTGATGGTGGTAAGGTTCGTAAAGGTTCCAATGAAGTAACCAAATTGATCGAAAGAGGTCAAGCAAAACTGGTCATAATGGCCCTTGATGTTGAACCTCCTGAGATTCTAGCGCATCTTCCAATGTTATGTGAAGAGAAACAAATTCCCTACACATATGTCCCATCTAGGGATGAACTTGGAAAGGCTGCCGGACTGAAGGTCACTACAGCAGCTGTTGCGATAACTGAAATTGGAAAGAAGAAAGGATCTCTGGAAGAGGTCGTTAAAGGAATTGAAGCAGCTAAGAAGTAAGATTTATGGATGGAATACCAGCACAAGTAGTTGAAGTACTCGGACGAACCGGGATGAGGGGCGAAGCTTCCTCCGTAAAGGTCAGAGTATTAGCTGGAGATGACCGTGGCCGTATAATCCGAAGGAATGTCATAGGCCCCGTTGCAATAGGCGATCAACTTCTGTTGATAGATTCGTCCAGAGAAGCTAAGGCATTGGATAGGAGATAGACATGGCCGAGACCAAGAAATGTTCATTCACTGGTAAGCCAATTCCACCAGGAACAGGTATGATGTATGTTAAGAAAACTGGTCAGGTCCTTCATTTCATAAATTCTAAGGCCAAGAAGAATTATTTGAATTTGAATAGGGTCCCATCCCGTACAAAATGGACAGATACAGCCCGTAAGTCGAGAGAGAAATGAGTAACGAAAGAACCTACGTCATGCTCAAACCAGATGCAGTCCGCAGGAATCTTGTAGGAAACATTCTATCTAGATTCGAATCTACTGGACTGAAGATGGAATCACTCAAACATTTGACTGTCAGTTCTGAACAATCCAGTGAACTCTACAAGGAGCATGAAGGCAAGCCGTTCTATCAGGATCTTTTGAATTATATTCACTCCGGCCCTGTCGTCGCTACAGTGTGGTCAGGCCCATCGGCAGTTTCCATAGCTAGGAAACTTATAGGTGCTACAAACCCAGCTGAGGCTGCACCAGGTACGATACGTGGTGATTTCGGACTTGTGATGGATGAAAACGTAGTCCATGGTTCAGATAGTGTTACAAGCGCAGAACGTGAAATACCTATATTCTTCCCAGAATCGTAGGACATAGTTTTATTCCCATTTCTAATGGGAAAACGTAATGCCAGA
>CAYFGG010000199.1:0-1590 GCA_964342795.1 uncultured archaeon
TAGATCTTGTGGATGGGGATTGGGGTTCTTTAGAAAATAGCCTAGAAAATCTTTCAGTTTTCTTTCATGAATCTTTGTGGCCCCCAAATTGGAAAGTTTTGGAAGCTCAATCATATCCGGTTTGTGAAAGAAACTGGGAAATCTTATGCTCAACCGGATACATTGGAATTATAGAAACATTGAAAATTGCCTTTGTAGCAACTGGTTTTGGTTTTGTTCTTAGCCTTCCTATAGCTGTGTTAGCGTCCAGAAATTTGTATCGTGACGAAATAGCAATTCCATTCAGGTTGTTACTATCAGCAATGAGGACACTCCCAAGCATAATTTGGGCAATATTATTCGTTATAATCATTGGCTTTGGTCCAATAGCTGGAGTATTAGCAATGACCTTCTACACCATTGGATACTTAGGGAAATTACAGTATGAAGCTATAGAAGGATTATCAAAAGAACCTTTAGAGGCAGCCAGAGCAATGGGTCTGAATAATAGTGAAATAGCTCTGAGAGTCATAATACCTGAATGTGCAAATAACTTAATTTCACAAATTCTTTTCATGTTTGAATACAATGTTAGGCATGGATCTGTTATTGGAATTGTTGGGGCTGGAGGAATAGGTTACTATATCTCTACATATCTCAAGTTTCTACAATATGACAAAGTAATTGCTTTACTGATTATATTGTTCATTGTCGTTGTCATCATTGATTTGCTATCAATCAAAGCAAGATCTTACTTTATTGATGATTCAACGTTCAAAACTCCATATTTATTTGGAAATCTATTCAGAGGAAAAAAATGAACTACAAAAATATAGGTATAGGACTAGTCATATTATTGCTGATTATTGGCGGCATCTGGACCTTTATGATAAGGTCATACGAAGAAGATCTGGGGACAAACAATATATTCTTTGCAAACGATGCCCCTAATAACCTCACAAATGAAAAAAATAATTCATTATTTGAATTATCTTTCTCAAAGGCTGATGAGTCATTAGAGTGGACAAAAGTTAGTATTAGTATCGAGAATGAAACTCAGAAAATGGATTGTTCAAAAGGAAATTTTACATCGAATGATATTGGAAATGCCAAGGTTTCCCCTAAATTGAGCTCTGATGGAATGACCTTTACAGTAATAGTTGATGCTACTTCTGAAGATGATTTTACACATGTCGACTTAGATAATCTGTTGGAAACTGATAATTCTAATTATGATATAAGATTCTCAAAAACAGACATTTTTCTATCTAGTAACGTTACAGGGAGTATAGTTGAAGACACGGAATTTGAAGAATTAGTAGATATTCCTGACCAAGAATTTACTGAAACAAGTGATGAAAGACTTGACTGGTATGATTACAAATTGACAACACATCGTATTGAGGTTGAGGATAAAATATACGTAATAAAAATAGAAGATCGGGCTTACAAAATTAAATTCATCAGCTATTACAACGAGGATGATGAACCAAGATATGTGTCATTTATGATAGGAGCACTAGGTGACACGACTTTCCCTGCTCTTTCAAATCCTGATTTGGTCTCTCCTGCGAAGTGTACCATTATTGAATTGAATGATAAATCTGAACT
>CAYFGG010000200.1:0-1536 GCA_964342795.1 uncultured archaeon
AGACTCTTAGGGTTGATAATCTTAGTGAATAAATATTCTAAAGCTAAAGATGAAAAATCTAAAAATCAACTTTACAAAATCTATGTTTCCAGTTTCAAATACGTTAATAATTGGGATTTAGTAGACGTAACTTGTCCACATATAATAGGCAAACATTTGATGGACAACGATCGTTCAATTCTTTATTCTTGGGCTAAATCAGATGACCTTTGGACGAAAAGAATAGCCATAGTTTCCACTCATTGGTTTATAAGAAAAAATGATTTACAGGATACTTTCAAAATAGCAGAAATGTTACTTAATGATGAACATGATCTTATTCACAAAGCAGTAGGATGGATGCTTAGAGAAGCTGGAAAAAGAGATCTAGAAAAAGAAGAAATCTTCTTAAAAAAACATTACAAAAATATGCCTAGAACAATGTTGAGATATTCAATAGAAAAATTTCCTGAACCTAAGAGACAGAAATATCTCAAGGGAAAAATATAGATTCACTTTGAAACGTCTACGATTTCACCTTTAACAACATTTTTCAGTTCATTTACATCGATTTTCAGGATAGAATCTCTTGAACCACCAGAACTGAATACTTCAGAGAATCTCTCTATCGACTTGTCAATTAATATTCGAACAGGTCTATCAAATGCCATTGGCGGAACTCCTCCAATTATGAATCCAACTTCCTCTGAAACATACTCGGGACTGGCCAACTTTGCCTTTTGTCCAATAACCTCAGAGAGTTTCTTCAAATCTACCCTCATATCGCCAGATAGAATCACTAGGATTGGGTTCTCGGCTTTCAAAACTATGCTTTTGGCAATTTGAGCAACTTCACATCCTAGATGCTCAGCAGCTGAAGCGGAGGTTTTTGCCTGCTCCGCCTTGAACATTATGATTTCTCCATTTATGGAATTCTCTTCAATGTACGATTTTACTTCTTCTACTCCTCTCACACCATCCCTATTCCGACCATCACTAAACAGATTACGCTACCATTTAGGCTATAATTCTATTAACAGGCCACTAAAATGACACATTAGCGGGCCGGTAGATCAGTCTGGAAGATCGCCTCCTTGGCATGGAGGAGGGCGCGAGTTCAAATCTCGCCCGGTCCACCACTTGGTGTTGTATGGAAATCCCTCCAGAAATAGAGTCTATCGTCACGGAGTTCACTCCGGAAATACTGTCGACCGTTGCAAAGGGTTTCGCTCTCGGTACGGTCATGCTTTCTTCAGGAGCACTCGTACGTTACCTAAACGTCAGAGTAAATTACACTAGAAAACTCAATCATTTTGCAATATTCTTCTTGCCAGTTTTCATAGACCAACAGTTTAATGCCGAAACTTTTACAGATTTTGTATATTTAGCAATTAGTGCTTTGATAACAACAGCATCTTTATTGGCTTTTTATGAACCAATTAGAACCTTATTTCCTCCTTTCCAACTAATGTTTGATGGTTTTGATAGGCCAGAAGACAGACCCCATACTCTAACGTGGCTTTGGACTCAGTTTGCAGCAGGGTTCGGCGTAATGCT
>CAYFGG010000201.1:0-1536 GCA_964342795.1 uncultured archaeon
CTCCAAAGGTGTCCTTTACATCGTAGTCAGTGGACCAGATAATCACAAACGTGCTACCGAAGGACTTAGAATGGCTGAATATCAATCAGGTGATGGTTCACATGGAGTAGCATTGATGTTTCAGGGTGAAGGTGTTGAGTGGTTACGTGAGGGTAATGAGGATTATCGCAAAGAGATACAGACATCCATTGGAGTAGTACATGAGCTTGGTGCACCTGTTTTTGTATGCGGAGCTTCTCTTAATGAGCGAGGCCTGACGGCTACAATGAAGGATTACAAATTCACTAATTCTTCAGCCCCTAAAAGAATCAGCCAAGTAGTTAACAAAGGATGGCAATTAGCAGTTTTTTAGCATCCAAAAGTCTATATTTAGCCCCCTTCTGCGGCATGATGTGCGGTTGAGAGTTCTTTCTTCTCTCCGTCGATAGGTGAATAAAATGGCTACACAAGAAGTAACAGATGCAGATTTTCAGTCAACGGTCGAAGGTAATGATTTGGTACTCGTCGATTTTTGGGCACCTTGGTGCGGCCCATGTAGGGCTGTGGCTCCAGTATTAGAGGAAATATCTAATGAGAATTCAAACGTAATCATTGCTAAAATGAATACTGATGAAAATCCAAACACTGCTACTCAACACGGGATAATGTCAATTCCAACAATGATGATTTTCAAGGACGGACAATTAGTGGATCGACTTGTTGGAGCTTTACCTAAAACCCAGATAATGGAAAAGTTGGAACCTCATTTCTAGCCTTTGAACGGTCGTCTGGCCCACAGAACGAAAGCTATCCCTCCAAAGCTGAAGCCGATTAATCCTGCAGCAGCTGCAGCATTTCTGATAGTCCAGAAACCCTCCTCTTCGATTACTTTGTTATCCTGAACGACTTCTAGTCTACTAAGATTGAATGCGTGATACTTCATTTCAATGTAGCTATTTCCATCATATGTTTGGGACGGCTCTCCAAATTCTAATTTCGCGATACAGGCTTGATTATGAGTATTCATATTTACTCCATCAGTCGAGCATGCATAATCAGCATAATTTGTCATATTTTCGTCGATTTGATAATTTCCTTCATCCATGAATAGTCTTACGGTTACATCATAAGGAACACGAGGTTCCCAATACTCCTCTAACGTTGCGCCTTGTGTTACTTTTGCGCCAAGAGCAGTTCCTTCTATACCAAATACCCATAGATGGCCATTGCTTGAATCATCAATATCTATTTCGTAAAATTTTGAATTCGAAGACGTCCCTGTCTGTGCTTGGACATCATTTGATCCATCACTGTTTGTGTCTACGGTTATGTCTATATTCGCAACAGTCCATAGATCAGTATTTACTTGAGGATAAGCAAGAGTTATCTCAGCTTTTATGGCGCCTTCAGGAACATGCAAATAATGCGTTGAATCTGTAATATAAGTTCCACCACTCCCAACGAAATAGGCCCATTCTCCTTTCCATTCTGCAGTCAAAGTGTCTGTATATTCACGGTCATTATAGATATGGCTAATTCCAGCCATACTATCTCTAG
>CAYFGG010000202.1:0-1527 GCA_964342795.1 uncultured archaeon
ATTCTGAAATAAAAGAAAGAATTGAAGAACTTGGAGCTGAATTAGTCAGAGTTTCCAAAGCATTAGGTAAGGATTAAATCACAGTGGTCTTTACAAAATCATGAATTCTATAATTCTAGTAGTTGGTGCACGCCCAAACTTCATGAAAATTGCACCACTATATGATGAATTAAAATCTAGGGAAATTCCTGTAATTTTACTACATACTGGCCAGCATTATGATGAAAATATGAGCAAGATTTTCTTCGATGAACTAGGAATGCCAAAACCCGATATTTATCTCGGTGTTGGGTCAGCAAGTCACGCAAAGCAAACTGCAAAGATAATGATTGACTTCGAAGAAGTCTGTCTTAAAGAGAAACCCATTATGGTTGTAGTTGCAGGTGACGTAAACTCAACTATAGCTTGTGCTCTTGTAGCTTCTAAATTATCAATTCCAGTATCTCACGTAGAAGCGGGTTTGAGATCATTTGACATGAATATGCCTGAAGAGATAAACCGAATACTTACCGATAGGATATCTGATTTACTCTTCACGCCATCTCCTGATGCTGACGAGAATCTTCTGAAAGAAGGGATAAGTGCTGAACGTATCAAATTAGTTGGAAACATAATGATAGACAGTTTACTAAACCACTCGGAAAAGTCCGAAAAAAGAAATATACACGAAAGATTCGAAATTAAAAGAGGTGAATATGCACTAGTTACAATGCATCGACCATCAAATGTAGATGATGAGGAAGTGCTGACTGAGATTATAGATGCGCTAGATGTGATAAGTGAAAATATTCCTATAATTTTTCCAGCCCACCCTAGGACAACGAAGATGATTTCAGAGTTTGGATTGGAAAATAGAATAAATCACAATCCAAATTTCGTGATGAAAGAACCTCTGGGTTATCTAGATTTTGTAGCCTTAATGAAGCACGCAAAAGTAGTTATCACCGATTCTGGAGGATTACAAGAAGAGACTACTGCTTTAGGAATTCCTTGCATAACTATAAGAGAAAACACAGAAAGGCCAATAACTGTTGAACAAGGAACTAACACAATAGTCGGAAACTCCAAAGAAAAAATAATAAAAGAATGGAAGAATATTCTAAAGACTGGCGGCAAAAAAGGTAGAATACCTGAAATGTGGGATGGGAAAACGGCTCAAAGAACTGCTGGTGAAATAATCGAATATCTAAATATTTAGCGCTCTCCGAATATAGAAGTTCCAACTCGTATGTGTGTAGCACCCTCTGATATAGCTTCCACATAGTCACCAGACATTCCCATCGATAAGAAAGGTAATTCTATTCCAAGATCTTTCTGAAGATTATCGCGCAATCTTGAAAGTTCAGAGAAATAAGGTCTAGCCGGTTCGTGGAAGGGAGGTATGGACATGAGACCTTTTACAGAAACATTATCCAAACTCAATATTTCTCCAACCAGATTTTTTATTGAATCAGGAGCTGCTCCTGACTTAGACAATTCACCACCTTGATTAACCTGAACTAAGATATCCTGTTGTACCTTTTCTTC
>CAYFGG010000203.1:0-1520 GCA_964342795.1 uncultured archaeon
TTTTTTCACAAGAGATGCCTATTATTTGGGCTAAAAGGGCAACCCATGCTAAGATTCGTTTCGCAATACATGAGGGTGAATCAACAATTTCGTTGAAAAAGGAGTTTGAATCTAGCGAGGAATTTTATGTAGGCATGCATTTACAACTTCAAGGAAGAAGTGCAAAAGTGCGTTCAATAAACTTGTTCGGTGGTAAATCAGTGAGATCATCTTTTGCTTCGGATATTTCACGCATAACGTGTGCTTATCTTCCTAAAACTAAACATGGAAGAGGACAATCAAAAATTGGTGGAAGAAGAAACTGAATCCGAAATAGAAGCCCCTGATGTCAAGGGACAAGAGATAGAGGATTCACCCCTAAGTCCCATAACTAATTTTGATATTCTAAAGATTATTTTTTCTAGAACAACGGCCCCTCACGCAATTTCTCTTTCTTTATTCTTATTTATACTCGGAGTTTTCAGTCGCAGTTCAAGTCAATTTTTTGTTGATATGATTCTTATAATAGGATTTGGTTTTTCGTTTGGATATCTCATCACTGCAATGTTGATGCGTTTTGATTCAATCAAAAAATTTTCCGATGGAAATTACAAAAAGATCTTGCTTATTCCATTAACACTATCCCTTTTGATTTCACTATCATTTTGGTATGCCTTTGAATTAACAGAATATGGAGATAGGCTACGTAACATACTTTCATTAGGTTTAGTAATCATATTTGTGATATGGCAGTTTGCTCAAGCTTGGTGGATGCGCGTTCCATTTAAGGAATTCGCACTCAGTAAAATGTTGAGGGTAACGAGTACAGAACGTTCTAATTTTGGAAAATATGCTAACGGTTTTTCACCAGTAATTTGGTCTTTAATTGGTTTTGGTGTTTTCTTAGCTTTTGAGTCACAAGGTACTAACTTCAGCAATATTTTCATGATTATGTGGTTTACCATGATGGCAGTTCTTGGTTCCATTGCATTTTACCTTCTATACCGCATGAATTCTAAAAATTGGTCAGATCCTATGATTTCAGTTTTTTCAGCCTATTTTGCTATAGGTTACTGGAGTTTCTTGGCATATCATTTAGGCGTCATGCTTTACTCCCGAGAGAGCCAACCTAGTTTTGTGTTTGATTTAGTATTCATGGTCATTACGATTATGTTGGTTATCTACTCCCTTTCTGTACAGGCTCTACGCTCTGAGACTAGGAGCAATAAAGGTCATCCTAAGAGAGGGCGAATGATAAACTCTGATAACGTTATTTTTTATGCTATTTCTTTCACAGCAGCATATGGCGCTAGTAGTTTCTTTCTAGCATCAGAGGGGACACTCTTTGTCAGCAATATCAAAAATGTTGGTTTTGTTTCGCATCTGATTGTAATTGCATCTGGAATATTGGTTCTTCTATTGGTAAATTATACTGCACTAGTTGGGCGGGGTTTGATTGATCAAGGTTTTGTTGATTCTATACGTGCCCCAAAGGATAATTAGTATATCCAAATTGTGAACCTAATGAATCTGTTGAGCAT
>CAYFGG010000204.1:0-1503 GCA_964342795.1 uncultured archaeon
TCTGGTTGTGGAAAATCTACTTTGCTAAATATAATTGGAGGACTCCTTAAAGGAGATTCTGGATCTATATCTATTGAGTCGGAAAATGTTAAACACAGCTATGGTACAAAAAATCCAAGTCGTGTTGTTGATGTAAGAAGGTATGGGGTAGGATGGATATTCCAGGATTTCCACTTGCTAGAACAACTTACTGCAATTGATAATGTGGCTTTAGCGCTTGAAATTACAGGTATGGACAAAGAAGAGGCCGAGAAAAAATCTATAGATGCTCTAATCAAAGTCGGCTTGGAAGATCGCATGGACTTTGTTGCCGGTCAACTTTCAGGAGGACAACAACAAAGAGTTGCCGTTGCCCGTGCTATTTCGGGATCGCGACCATTACTATTAGCTGATGAGCCTACAGGAAATCTAGATGTGAAAAGCGGCGAAGATATCATGATACTCTTCAAAGAACTTGCATCTGATAAGGAAAGTCCGGTTTCAGTTTTGATGGTCACACATGACCCAATGCTAGCAACCAAAGCTGACAGGATGCTACTAATGAGAGATGGATTGACTGCCGCATCGAACATCAAAGACGCATGGGGTGTAGAGGAGGAAAGTAACAGTGGCTAAACAAGTAATTGAAAGATTATTAGAACGAATCATCATGCCTATAATTTACTGGATTTCGGAAAGAATTGTAAATCTGTTTGATAAAATGAGAAGCCTTCCCTCCACTTTACCTGTGGTTTCCCAAAGAGTCTGGAGGGGGAGAGAAAGAGCAATTGCAGTTATTGCTGGTGTTTTCCTAGCATCTCTAGTTATTACCACTGTTTTCGCCTATGGAAATGGACTTTCTAAGGCTGCTCTAAAGGATGGAATTGAAGATTTACTTTTTGATGGTAAAGTTGATTTCAGAGAGGATCCTGGTGAATATAATGTTGGAAGAACAAATGATTCTGATGTTTGGGAATCAGTATGTGATGAATTAGTTCAGAAACCTGAATTTGAAGATTGTGGGCTTGTGTTTGGGCGGCAAGGAATTAGAGTTGACAATCCGTTTTTTGATCCTGGATTTATAATAGCACAGCCTCTTAATGTTGAAGAAGTAAAAGGGAGTGGTGGAAACTGGGCTAATGTGAGTCTTGAGTACCCAGAAGCTTTGAGCTCTGGACCTCCTATTAACGATGAAAGAATAATTAGATTTTACGGAGATGGCATCTGGGATGGAGAGTTAGGCGATAGACATGCAAAGGACATAATCTATGGTGAATGGCCAATAAATGGAGAGATAGCTACTCAAAATAGAGCAGTTATCTTGCCTTCGAAACTAGCTAGTCAAGCTGGTGTAGAGATAAACGAAACTATAGATGAAATCACATTCTCCTACGTCACAGATGTAAAACCATTCAATGAAAAGATGAGTGGTTGTAATCTTGAAGATATTGAATATGGACCAGAAGATAACGGTCACAAATATTGTAGACAAAATATGACTGTCACAAATCTGACAGTTGTAGC